>DATJPR010000186.1:0-9899 GCA_035506295.1 Bacteroidota bacterium
TGAGGCAGGGCAAACCTGTCGGCTCGGAACTGATCGGTCAGCCGTTTACCGATCCGCGATATTTCTGGAGCCGAGTTTCCGCGACGAGCCCTGTCCCCTACAATGCTGCTTCTTCGACCGGATCGAACTACGGTCCGCTGAATCCGGCGCTCTTTCAGACCGTGCAATCGAACATCCAAGCTCTCAAAGCGGCAGATTCACTTAACGCTGCTCCCATCCCTGTTGACCTGGTTACTTCGTCAGGCAGTGGCCTCGACCCCGATATCAGCGTCGCGGCAGCCATGTACCAAGTGGACAGGGTGGCCCGTGTACGTCACCTGGACTCCGGCACCGTCCGCGAGATGGTATCACGCTTCACCAAAGGAAGAACGCTCGGTTTTCTCGGGGAGCCGCGACTGAATGTTCTCGAGCTCAACCTGGCGCTTGACGATCTGGCGAAAGGAACACACTGATGGACCTCTTCTATCTCGGCATTGTTGCCGTTCTGTTTGTGGCCACGCTCGGAGTGCTGAAGCTGTGTGATTGGCTCTCCAACGATCATCGTGGAGGCCACTCATGAGCGCCCTGTATGTCGTTGCCGGCATTATCGCCGTCGCGCTGCTCGTATACTTGTTTGTCGCACTTCTGAAACCGGAGAAGTTCGAATGACAACCAACGGATTCATCCAGATTCTGTTTTACGTTGTCGCTCTCATAGGGCTTGGTTACCCACTCGGCGTGTTTATGGCAAAAGTCTACAATCGCGAGCACACCTTCCTCGATCCGGTGCTCAGGCCTCTCGAGCGCTTCCTGTACCGCCTTTGCGGAGTGAACGCGGACGAGGAGATGGATTGGAAGCAGAATGCCATCGCCATGTTGTTTTTCAATCTTGCCGGTCTCCTCGTCGTGTACGGACTGCAACGACTCCAGGCGATCTTGCCGTTGAACCCTCAGGGGTTTACGGCTGTCTCCCCTGACTCATCGTTCAACACGGCCGTGAGCTTCGCGACAAACACGAACTGGCAAGGCTATGGCGGCGAAACGACGATGAGCTACCTCACGCAGATGGCCGGGCTGACGGTTCAGAACTTTGTCTCGGCTGCGACGGGTATGGCGATTCTCGCATTATTCATCCGGGGCCTCGCCCGTCATTCGACGAAGAATCTCGGGAATTTTTGGGTGGACCTGACAAGGAGCACGCTCTACATTCTGCTTCCACTGAGTATTGTGGTCGCGACTCTCCTCGTTTCGCAGGGTGTCATACAGAACTTCTCCGCCTACAAGACTGTGACGCTTATCCAGCCCACGACGGATACAGGCGGGGTCAAGGTGGCGGAACAGATCCTCCCGATGGGCCCGGCAGCGTCCCAGATCGCCATCAAGCAACTTGGCACCAACGGCGGAGGTTTCTTCAACGTCAATTCGGCGCACCCGTACGAGAACCCTACGCCGCTCTCGAACTTCATCGAGGTGCTGTCGATTCTCTTGATCGCAGCCGCACTCTGTTTCACCTTCGGTAGGATGGTTCGGGACATGCGTCAGGGTTGGGCCGTCCTGGGGGCAATGATCGTGATCTTCCTTGTGTTGCTCGGTGTAGCAGTGATCTCCGAGCAGGGAGGGAATCCCGCCTTTGCCAAATGGGGAATTGACCAGACCGCGAGCGCCACGCAATCGGGCGGCAACATGGAGGGGAAGGAGGTGCGGTTCGGCATCGCGAACTCGGCGTTGTGGGAAACAGCAACCACAGCCGCTTCCAACGGGTCAGTGAATTCCATGCACGACTCTTATACGCCGCTTGGCGGGTTTGTGGCGCTCTTCATGATGCACCTGGGTGAGGTCGTCTTCGGCGGAGTGGGCTCAGGCCTCTACGGGATGATTGTGTTCGTTATCATCGCCGTGTTCGCCGCCGGACTTCTCGTCGGCAGGACGCCGGAATATCTCGGGCACAAGGTGGAAGCGTACGAAATGAAGATGGCCTCACTGTTGATCCTGATCATGCCGATCGTTGTCCTGGTCCTGACGGCGATGGCACTTCTCACAGACGCGGGGCGGGCGGGGATCGCCAATCCCGGACCGCACGGCTTCAGCGAGGTTCTCTATCTGTTCACCTCACAGGGAAACAACAACGGGAGCGCGTTTGCCGGGATCGGTGCCAACACACCGTTCTATAACCTCTGGGGCGGCGTGGCCATGATTATTGCCCGCTACTGGCTGGCGGTGCCCACGCTGGCGCTCGGCGGTGCATTGGCTTCGAAAAAGTTTGTCCCGGTAACCGAAGGCACGTTGCCGACCCATACCCCGCTGTTCGTCGGGTGGCTCATCGCGATCATCATCATCGTCGGCGCACTGAACTTCTTTCCGGCGCTCGCGCTTGGCCCAATCGTCGAACACCTGATGATGATACAGTAGAAGCGCACCACAGACCACGAATCACGGAAGAGAACGAAGGCCCATATGATCACAGCATCGAAGAGTTCACCGACAGCAAAATTCACCGCAGCGATGTTGCGAGACGCTCTCATCGATTCACTCGTCAAGCTCGATCCGCGGAACATGGTCCGCAATCCCGTGATGTTTGTCGTCGAGGTGGGAAGTGTTCTCACAACGGTCCTCTGGTTCCAGGCGTTGGGAGGGCACGGAGAGGCGCAGGCATGGTTTATCGGCGGAGTTTCCCTCTGGCTCTGGTTCACCGTCCTCTTCGCGAACCTCGCGGAGGCAGTGGCAGAGGGGCGTGGCAAGGCTCAGGCGCAGGCGCTCCGCAAGGCGAGGCGGGACACGCCTGCGAAGCGTCTCCGGGAGCCTCACCATGGAGCGGCGCATGAACCTGTACTCTCAACCGATCTCAAGAAAGATGATGTCGTTCTTGTGGACGCAGGCGAGATCATCCCTGCCGACGGCGAAGTTGCGGAGGGGATAGCTTCGGTCGATGAGAGTGCAATCACAGGAGAGAGCGCTCCCGTGATCCGCGAGGCGGGAGGCGATCGAAGCGCAGTGACGGGCGGGACGAGGGTGCTTTCGGATTGGCTTGTGGTCCGCATCACGACGGAACCGGGAGGCGGGTTCCTCGACAGGATGATCAAGCTCATCGAAGGCGCGAAGCGTCAGAAAACGCCGAATGAAATTGCCTTGAATATCCTTCTTGCGGCGTTTACGATCATCTTCCTTGTCGTTTGCGCCACCCTTCTGCCGTTCTCCGTGTATAGCGTCGACACCGCGGGCCAGGGGACGCCGATCACCGTGACCGTCCTCGTCGCGTTGCTGGTCTGTCTCATCCCCACCACCATCGGAGGCCTGCTATCCGCGATCGGTATCGCCGGGATGGACCGCATGATTCGTCACAATATCATTGCGACATCGGGGCGGGCGGTGGAGGCGGCAGGCGACGTGGATGTGTTACTGTTGGACAAGACGGGGACGATCACCCTCGGCAATCGCATGGCGTCGGAGCTTGTCCCGGCGAACGGCGTGCAGATTCAGCGGCTCGCCGATGCAGCACAGCTTGCCTCTCTTGCGGATGAAACGCCTGAGGGGAGATCGATCGTGGTTCTTGTCAAGGAGAAGTACGGCTTGCGGGGGCGTGAGGTGGCGGCGCCGCATATGCAGTTCGTCCCCTTCACGGCGCAGACACGCATGAGCGGCGCGGACATACCGTCAAAGAACGGCGAGGGTCCGCGGCGCATCCGCAAGGGGGCCTCGTCGGCAATACGCGCCTTCGTCGAAGACCAGGGGGGCAGATTCCCCTCGGGCATCCAGGCTGTTATCGACGACATCGGCAAGAATGGCGGGACCCCTCTGGTCGTCGCTGATAACAAGGAGGTCCTTGGCGTTATCAGGCTGAAGGACGTCGTCAAAGGAGGGATCAAAGAACGGTTTGCCCGACTGCGGTCGATGGGCATCAAGACCGTGATGATCACGGGAGACAACCCGTTGACCGCCACGGCGATCGCTGCCGAGGCTGGCGTTGACGACTTCCTCGCCGAAGCGAAACCGGAGGACAAGCTCAATCTGATCCGCGAACATCAACGGGGCGGCCGGCTTGTGGCGATGACAGGAGACGGGACGAATGACGCCCCGGCACTTGCTCAGGCGGATGTCGCAGTAGCAATGAACACCGGCACGCAGGCCGCGCGGGAAGCGGCCAACATGGTGGACCTCGACAGCAATCCGACGAAACTCCTTGAAGTCGTCGAGATTGGGAAACAGCTCCTGATGACGCGAGGCGCGTTGACAACATTCAGCATCGCCAATGACGTGGCGAAATACTTCGCCATCATTCCCGCGGCTTTCGCCACAACGTATCCTGTTCTTGGCGCACTGAATATCATGGGTTTGAAAACACCGGAGAGCGCGGTTCTCTCGGCTGTCATATTCAATGCATTGATCATCGTCGCCCTGATACCCCTCGCGTTGCGGGGAGTGAAATACCGGCCGATGAATGCTGCACGCCTTCTGCGACGGCATCTGTTCCTCTATGGCGTCGGTGGGCTGGTTGCGCCGTTTCTTGGCATCAAAGTGGTCGACCTCATACTCACAGCCATGGGCCTGGTATGAACCAGCAATCGACCCAACTACCAGCAGATCTCCCCGTGCACCATCGGCAGATGAAAATCGAAGCGATCATCCGACCGCATGTGGTGGCAGACGTACAGGAAAACCTCACCGAAATTGGCGTAACGGGGATGACCATCCTTGAAGTTCGGGGCACCGGCAGACTCCAGGGGCACCACGCGATTTACCGCGGCGCCGAATACGAGGTGTCGTTCATTCCGAAGATCAAGCTCGATGTGGTTGTACGGGAGTCCCAGGTAAAGCAAGTCATCGACGCGATCGTCCGGGCATCAAAGACGGGTGAGATCGGCGACGGCAAAATCTTCGTGTCCCCGGTGGAAGACACGATCCGCGTACGAACAAATGAATCTGGTGACAACGCCCTCTGAAGAAACGGTTGGATTCGCGAGAATCCTCATAGGACCATATGAAGAAGAAAAACAGGTTATCGCTCAGTCTCTATCCCAGCATGGTTCTTGCGCTGCTGCTTGCAGGCCCGTCGTTTGCGCAGGACACCCTTCCCCCGGTCAGCATAGCAGGTTTTGTCGATGCCTTCTACAGCTATAACCCCGCAAAGCCTGCGACCGGCACAAATGCCCTGCGCAATTTCGACGTGGCCGACAATCAGTTTGTCGTATCTCAAGCCGAGGTGTCCCTGTCACGCGTGGCAAGTCCGGTCGGTTTTCACATCGACGCCGACTACGGTCCGGCATCAGATATGATCCAAAGCGGCACACAGGGAACTCTTGTTATTCTCCAGCAAGCATTTGCCACGGCGGTCCTCCCTGTGGGTTCGGGACTGACTCTCGACGCGGGGAAATTCTTCACGGGAATGGGCTATGAAGTGGTCAAGACGAAAGACAATTTCAATTACAGCCGCTCATTTTCCTTTGCCTGGTCTATCCCATACTATCATGTCGGCGTCCGCGCGACGTATCCAGTGACGGGGAATCTCACTTCAACCCTGGTGGTCGCAAACGGTTGGAACAACACAGTCCTGAATCGCACAAAAACCTTCCATCTTTGCCTTCTCGATGCTCCATCACCTGCAGTGTCCTTTGGTGTCAATTGGATCGGCGGCCAGGAAGAGGCCGACTCCATCAGCAAATCATTTCGCAACGTCGTGGAGGGGGTTCTCACCCTGCAGCCAACGGAGAACCTGACGTTCGCGGTGGATCTCACGTACGGCACGGAGCCTTCACCGGCTGCGACGGCGTATTGGAGAGCCGCAGTCGGCTACGTAAAGTACCAATGGACCGAAACGTCCGCTTTCGCCATTCGGGTGGAAGGGTATTGGGATCCTCAGGGGTTCACGACGGGCACCGTCCAGGATTTGTCAGAGGTGACTGCGACGTATGACTACCGGCCCGCGAAGAGTCTCATTCTTCGCGCCGAGTATCGACACGACAAATCCACTGCAACAGTTTTCTCCGATGCTTCGAGTGCAGCAGCCAATGCGTTTCAGAACACGTTTCTCCTGGGAGTCATTGTTGTCTTCTAAGACGATGTCGTATGTCTATGCTGTCTCTACAGGCGTGCTTGAGAATAGATACCTTGGACACGCGGACGAAGACCGAGGGTGAGCGAAAGCAGCGTGTGATTGGTAGATTCCTGCGGTTCATCCACCTCGCCGTTTGTCTGTGGATGAGTTCAACGCAACAATTGGACCGGGCTCTCCGAGAAGGCAAGGCCCTTGACCAGCTTGTCGAAGACTTGGCTGGCGTTTCGGAGGTCAAACGGGTCATCCCGGATGAGGGCATCGCTCCCATCGGCGCGATTCATATCGGAATCGTTACAGCAGCGCCGCCCGACGAAAAGGCACGACTCCTGGTCAGGCTTGCCGTCGCAAACGTTTCTGCCCGTCACAGACTTCATATCACGTATCGTTTTCAGGATCAGTCCCAGTAGCCTCGTTCGAGCGACCAATTCAGTCCTCCATGCTCTTCCACCGGTGCGAAATACCACGATAGATTATGACTATCCCCTTCAGTACATTACGGCACCATGGCTGACGACACCGACAATCGGCCTGATCCCGACGCCCTTCTCCAGGCCCTCAAGACGGAAGAGCAGCAGACGACGAAGGCCAAGCTGAAGATCTTCTTCGGCATGTGCGCCGGTGTCGGCAAGACATACGATATGCTCAAGTCGGCCCACGATGCACAGTCCAAGGGGACCGACGTCGTCATCGGGATTGTTGAGACGCACAAACGTCTCGAGACCGAAGCGCTCCTTGAGGGGCTCCCCGTCATCCCCCGCAAGGCGATCACGTACAAAGGAGCGACGCTCGAGGAGATGGACCTCGATGCGATCATCGCACGGAAGCCGCAGCTGGCTCTCGTCGATGAACTTGCCCACACCAACGCCCCCGGTTCCCGCCACACGAAACGTTACCTGGATGTCCTGGAGCTGCTCGACAACGGCATCGACGTCTACACGACGCTGAACGTCCAGCACCTGGAGAGTCGCGCCGACGCCGTCGCGCGGATCACCGGTGCAATCGTGCGTGAGACGGTCCCGGATTCGATCTTCGAGCGCGCCGACGAAGTCGAGGTGATCGACCTCCCTCCCGATGAACTGTTGAAACGGCTTGCCGAGGGAAAGGTCTATGCGCCCGAGCGGTCCGAACGGGCGGTCCAGAATTTCTTCCGTCGGGGAAACCTGACCGCGCTGCGGGAGATGGCGCTCCGCCTTGCGACTGAACGCGTGGGGAATCAGCTGCGGGACTATGCGCGCACGGAACGCATCCGCGGTCCCTGGAAATCAGGTCAACGCCTCATGGTGGCGGTCACGCCGAGCCGGGATTCGGTGCACCTCATCCGCTGGACGCGCCGGCTCGCATTCTCCATGCAGGCAAACTGGGTCGCCGCGTTCGTCGAACGCTCATCGTCGATGAACGACGTCCAAAAGGAACAGTTCGCCAAAAACATTGCCCTGGCGAAGGAGCTTGGTGCAGAAATTGTCACCACCGCCGACGAGGACGTTGCGGCGGCACTGTTGCGTATCGCCCGCGAGCATAACGCGACGCAGATCATTGTCGGCAAACCCCTCGGGACCTGGAAGGGTCGATCGAGCCCTGTCAAGAGGCTCATCGACCTCAGCACCGACGTCGACATCTTCGTCACCAGCGGACAGGAGCCGGCGGAACAGCGGAAGCGCAAGTGGCTACCGTCCCCCGCCCGCCAATCGAGCCTTTTGCAGTATGCGATTGTCGCGGCCATTGTGATGCTCGTCTCGGGTCTCTGCTACCCGTTCTCGCAGTTGCTCGGGTATCAGACCATTTCGCTCATCCTGCTGTTGACGGTGGCGTTGCTTCCCCTCCGATTCGGCGTGGGCCCGGTGCTCCTCGGCGCCGCGCTCAGCGCGCTGAGTTGGAACTATTTCTTCATTCCGCCGAAGTTCACGTTCTTTATCTCCCAGCCGCAGGACGTGCTGATGGTCATTACGTACTTCGCCATCGCGACTGTCACCGGTGCATTGACCGTCCGCGTGCGTGCGCGCGAACGCGCGGTGCGGGCGAGGGAGGAACGCGCCGTCGCACTCTACTCCCTGACGAATGCCTTGTCGTCGGCCAAAGACCAGAACGGCGTGGCGGAAGCTGCGGTGTCGAACATCGCGACGTTCTTCAACGCGGACGTCGTCATGTTCATCAGCGATCTCGACGGCGACTTCGTCCCCACGCCGCACCCTGCGAGTACGTACATGCCCGCAGAAAAGGAGTTGAGCGTCGCCTCGTGGGTCCACTGGAATGAGAAACGCGCTGGACGCTTCACGGAAACCCTCCCCTTTTCGGAGGCCATGTATTTTCCTCTTTCGAGTCCCCGCTATCCTCTGGGCGTGTTGGGTGTCAAGCCCCGCGATGATAAACGCCTCCCTATCGATCAGGAGGCTCTCCTCGACAATTTTCTGAGTCAGATCTCCTCGGCCCTCGAACGCGAATTCCTGAACGAGCTGACGAAACGTTCAATCGCCGTCGCCGAATCCGAACGGCTCTACACCACGCTCTTCAACTCGATCTCCCACGAGATGCGTACGCCGATCACGGCGTTGATCAGCGCTTCGGAAGGACTGGTGAGCGACGGCGTCGACGGCCAGCCGCAGGCACGCCGGCTGCTCGCCCAGGAGATCCAGGCGGCGGCCGAGCGGCTTGATACCATCGTCCAAAACCTGCTGGCCATGACCCGCGTGGAATCGGGGTTGATCCAGCCGAAGCTGGACTGGGCGGATGTCCGAGACCTGGTGAACGCGTCCGTCGGGACGCTGAAACGAGAACTGTCCGGACACCGGCTCACGATCGACATCGCGCCGTCTCTGCCGTTGGTGAAGGTGGACTTCCCCCTGATGGAACAGGTGATACAAAATCTCCTCCGTAACGCGACGATGCATACGCCGGCAGGCACAGCCATCGAAGTCAAAGCATTTCAGGACGGATCCGATTGCGTCATCACCGTCACCGACAACGGCCCGGGATTTCCTCCGGAATCGCTCAAGCGAGCCTTCGAGAAATTCTATCGCGTCCCCGGTTCAAAAACGGGAGGGATCGGACTCGGCCTCTCGATAGCCCGCGGCTTCGTGCAGGCGCACAAAGGAACCATCCTTCTGGAAAATGCTCCCGGGGGCGGAGCGAAGTTCACAATACGACTACCACTCCACACCAACACCCATCCCCCGGTGGAGGAAGTTCATGACCAGTGAACGCGAAACGAGCTCCACGCCGAAGCCCAGCGTGCTGGTGATCGACGACGAGACACAGATTCGCCGCCTTCTCGATCTGACGCTGACCTCCAACGGCTACAAAGTTGTCGTCGCTGAAAACGGCGCGGAAGGGATTCGCCGTGCGGGAACGGACAAGCCGGATCTTATCGTGCTCGATCTCGGACTCCCGGATATCGATGGGACGGAGGTCCTGAAACGACTCCGCGAATGGGCGACGGTGCCCATCATCATCCTCTCCGTCAGGAATTCTGAACCGGAAATTATCGCCTGCCTGGATGCGGGAGCCGACGACTATCTCGTCAAACCCTTCAGAACCGGTGAGCTCCTGGCCCGTCTCCGCACGGCAGTGCGGCATCGGCCGTCGGTATTACCGGAGGAAGTATTGACGACGGGAAACGTGACGATCGACCTTTTGGCTCGAACCGTGAAAAAACGAGGTGAGCCCGTCAAACTTACGGCGACAGAATTCAACCTTCTGGCCCTCTTCGCGCGGAATGCTGGAAGAGTTCTCACGCACCACTACATTTTGGAGCAGGTATGGGGCCCGACGTATGTTGAGGAAACGGAATACACCCGGGTATATGTCGGCCAGCTCCGCAAGAAGATCGAGGATGATCCGGCGACACCCAAATTGCTCATGACCGAGTCGGGGATCGG
>DATJPR010000187.1:0-3646 GCA_035506295.1 Bacteroidota bacterium
GACGCTCGGGACACAGTGGGCCTGGAAGCCGGGCGACACGATCAAGACCGCGCAGGAGTGCATCCGGATTCTTGTGCAATGTGTGACGGGGGACGGCAACCTGCTCTTGAACGTGGGTCCGATGCCCGACGGACGGATCGAACCGCGGCAAGTGAAGGTACTGCAGCAGATCGGAGCATGGATGAAGAAGTATGGCGAGAGCATCTACGCGACGCGTGGTGGACCGTTCCTCAACGGCGCCTGGGGTGGCTCGACATTCAAAGGAAAGAGCATCTATCTCCACATTCTTCAATGGGACGATCATCAACTTGTGTTGCCTTCGCTCCCTGCCAGAATTGTGAAGAGCACAGTATTGACAGGTCAGGAAGGAGTGGTGGTTGATCAAACGGATCAGCAGCTGCTGCTTCGCCGGGAGGGCCAGAAGGCCGACGATGGCGACACTATCGTGAAGTTGGATCTCGATGTACCGGCGGGGGAACTGCCCGTGGTGGATGTGCCCTCGAAGGCCACACTCGAGGATGTTCATGTTTCGCTCCTCACGCAACCGGACCAACCGTTCCCCGGAAAGGGAGGGGAGTCGCTCCGGGATGGCATTCGGGGGACGACGGATCGGATGGATGGAAAGTGGGTGGGTTTCCTGGGAGGTCGGTGCGAAGCGGTGCTGGAGTTCGCAAAGGCAAAAGAGCTCAGCAGTATCACCGTTGGCGCCCTGCAGGATCAGGTGTCGCGAATCTTCTACCCGACGGCGATTGAGGTCGCTGCTTCGGGTGACGGACAGAGTTACAAAGAGGTTGCGTCCCTCGACAACGGTGAGACACGTCTCGATGCTGAGATCCGCACGCACGATTTTACCATTTCGTTCCCTCCGGTTACGGCGCGATTTTTCAGGGTCCGCATTCTCAATCGCGGGACCTGTCCTCCCTGGCATGAAGCTGCGGGGAGCAAAGCATGGGTGCTCGTTGATGAAATTTCGGTGAGGTGACGGAAAAGACACGACGCAACGGCGACATCTCGGCAACAGTCAGGAGCTCCACCATGGCCGAATCCAACGATGTCCTTGACAACCGCGAATACGTGCTCGCAAACTATATCGGGGAATTCAGTGTGCAGGGTGCGCAGGATGTCATTGATCGCGCCGTGCACTTGATATCAGGGGATTGCCCACGGCCGGTGCTTATCGATTGTACGAAGATGACCGGAAAACCTTCGGTGCTGGAAAGGTTCCAAACCGTCGTGTACGGGCAGAAAATGATCGGAAAGGTTTCGAAACTCGCCATTGTTCGCTGGCGGGAATCATCGCCCCCTGACCGCTTTGTTGAGACCGCGGCTGCGAACCGGGGGATTCTCGTCCGCCTGTTCACGGACGTCCAGGAGGCGGTGGAATGGCTGACACAGTGAATACTCTGGGCTTTGGCATGGCATGATAGATCAGAATGAGGATAAGTTTGTGTGTCCCCGCTGTTCCAGCAAAGTGCGGGAGGACGACGACTTCTGTACACACTGCGGGGAGCTCTTTGCAGACGGCACCGTCTGTAGTACCCATGAACAATCCAAAGCGATAGGGGCATGCATCATCTGTGCGTGCCCCTGTTGTGAATTGTGCGGCGAGTTCGTCGACGGGCATTTCCTTTGCGACCACCATTCGTCATATGAGATCTACGCGGGGATGGTCCGTGTCGATGGAATCTTCGATGACGCTTCGGCACAGCGGGCGAAGATCCGCCTGGAGGAATTCGGTTTTCATCCGGTGCTTTTCTGCCGGCATGATTCAGTTCGCAGTTCGCGGCCGCGCTATGCGCCGTATGTGCCCTCGGATGCGCCGGAAGAAGCTGATCCGGACAAGGCCAACGAAATCAAAGTGATGGTGCCATGCGGCGAAGTGGAAGAGGCGGAGAAGGTACTGGGTTCTCACAATCAAGGACACGCTACATGATTCGGAACTTCTTATTCTGGACCTCCGTGATATTGGCAGGGCCCTCGGTATTCGCGCAGGCGCTCTCTTCCGGTCAAACGACAACGATGAATCCATCAAGATTCGAAATCCATCGAGGCGTGAATCTGAGCCATTGGCTCTCCCAGAATTTCGGGTGGGAACCGAAGGCGACGTTTCTCACGGAACGGGACATCAAGTTCATCGACAGTGTCGGCTACGATCATGTGCGGATTCCCATTGATGAGGCCGAGCTGTGGGATAGCACCGGAAGACCGATCGAAGAATCATTTTCACTGCTCACCGGATGCCTGAACTGGTGTGCGAAGTACCGCCTGCGGGCGATCGTCGACCTTCACATTCTCCGCTCGCATCATTTCAATGCCGTCAATGAAGGGAAGACGAACACGCTCTGGACCGACACGAACGCGCAGAACAACTTCCTGCATCTCTGGGCCGACCTATCGGCACGCCTGAAGGCATTTCCGGATTCGATGGTCGCCTACGAACTCATGAACGAACCGGTTGCGGAGAACCCTGAAGACTGGAACCGGCTCGTGGACAAAGCAGTGAAAAGTCTGCGCGCGCTGGAACCCCGTCGCGTGTTGGTAATCGGCTCCAACAGGTGGCAGATTCCGGAGACATTCCCGTTGTTGAAGGTTCCGCCGCATGATCCTAATATCATTCTCAGCACGCACACGTACTCACCGATATTCTTCACGCATCATCTGGCGGACTGGGTGTCGTTCAAGGAATATCGGGGCCCCGTTCACTATCCGGGACGGATCGTTTCCGACAAAGATTTTGATATGTACGTCAGGAAGGATTCCGCACTCGCCCGGGATATGAAGGACGCGAGACAAAGCTGGAATAAGCAACGACTGGCAGAGGAGCTTCTTCCCGCAATAAAAAAGGCGAAGGAACTCGGGTTGCAGCTTTACTGTGGCGAATTCGGTTGTCTGCCGCATGTCGAGCGGAAGGAGCGACTGGCGTACTACCGCGATATCGTTTCCGTGTTCAGCGAGAATGGGATGGCGTACTGCAACTGGGAGTACAAGGGAGATTTCGGGATTTACACCTTCGATTTTGAGAAGCACGAATCGGGTGCTCCCGATGACGAGCTCATCCAAATCCTGACGGGGAAGTAGGAACAGGGTGCATGACGTACTCCGCACTTCTCACTGCGATATACGCCGACTACGACAGGCTGTGGAGCACATGGACGGCGGAAATGGAGAGGGAAGGGGGCATTGGCACAATTGTCTTCCTGCCTGAAGGATACAAGGCGGCAGAGGGCCTCGATAGCGCTTCGTTTGCATATTGGACAGACGAGAGGGCACGCTCTTATCTCGTCGATGCAGGGATATCCCCGGACGGTTTTGACTCGCTGCTTGAGGACGTTTCCGTTGCGGAGGAGTTTCTTGTCATGATTGTGGAAGAGATTGGTGATACTGGGGGAAGGGCGGTGCATGTCCACCGCGTAGGACGGCTTGGGACCAATTGAAGGCTATCGATTCATTGGAGTATTTGAGGAATATGCGGTGGGTACCTTCAAAGATGTTTCGCGCTTGACATACGAAGATGGTTATTGTATATTGTATTGCTAAACACACCGCGGGGTGGAGTCCCGACCAATCGTTCCGCACAAACACCGTGCGGGAATTTCGCGGTAGGTGGGACTACCGCTCAACCGGTCGGGATTTCGTCCGCCTCCGG
>DATJPR010000188.1:0-22278 GCA_035506295.1 Bacteroidota bacterium
CGCCGCGCTTCATCAGCAACAGGCTCAGGAAATCGAACCGCCACCGAAAGCGTCGCGGGTCCTCGAGGGACAGTACTGTATTCAGGTGGGCGCGTATCGGAAAGCGGCCAATGCAACAGCGCGTGAAACTTTGGCGAGAACCCGGTTCGACCTCCCGGCGACGAGCGAGTATTCGGAGAAGCTTTCCGTTTACCGCGTGCGCGTAGGCGCATTCCGTTCCTTCCGTGAAGCCGTGGCTTTCCGGGACAAAATCAGAGATGCGTATCCCGGGGAGTTCGGCGATGCGTGGATCGTCAATACAAAAAAGGAGCATGAGTGAAATACTCAGTGATCGCCGCCGCTCTCTTGATTGCCGGCTGTTCCGGGAGCAAGGAAACATCTGCCACGAGTACGTCGACGAGCACGGGAACGACCGAGACGGGAGGTTACGAGCGGACGTTCGTTCCCTCCGATCACGATCCTGAGAGCAATGCATCCCCGGGACAGCCCGGGGTCAATCGCACCGGCGCCGCCGACGTTCTGGACTCGACCGGGATCGCCGCCTCAGAGATGATCCAGGGGTATCGCGTGCAGCTTCTGGCAACGACCAATATTGACGAGGTGACAACGCGGAAGGCGATGCTGGAAGAGGCGTTTCCCACAGAGTGGTTCTACATCGAATTCGATCCCCCGGTCTACAAGCTGCGCGCCGGCAACTTCCCCACCAGGTTCGAAGCTGACCGGTTCGCGCGGACCCTCGCGACGAAGGGATTCCCCGATGCATGGTCGGTGCCTGAAAGGGTGTTCAAAAGTCCCCCTCCCTTGCCGCAGAAACCCGCCTTGAGCGTCCCGGGCACAGACTCCTCCGCCGCGAAGCAATAAGCACGGAGTGGGAAGCAAGACGTAGGACGTAGGAAGAAAGAAAAGTCCTCAGTTCTTTCTTCCTACGTCCTACTCTTGGCAGTCGAAAGCCTCGACGTCGCTACCAGGAATACCGTATCGTGTACACTACCGTCGCTTCTCCATCCCCGGCAATCCTCGTGGGAAACTTCAACGTCGACTGGTCCACTTTCTCGTAGTCGGCACTGCTCTTGACAATCTCCCACTGGCTCCACCGCCAGGGATGTTCGTAGACCTGCACTTCAACCGGTTCGGTCTTATGATTCCGGACTTTGACTTCGATCGTCTCTTCAATGACGTGCCCCGAAGCAAGCGTCCTGAAGTCCTTCTGCTTCCGCTCGCCGACGATATCGAACGCATTGCCAAGATACAACCGGACTTCTTCGTTCTTCGGGGTATGGTCGATTTCGTCTTCCCCGATGAATTGCTCCTTGCCGTCCGCATCCCGCTGGTACACGCGGACTTTCCCCTTCGGCAACGGAATGCCGAGTCCTGATTTTTCATCGTTCCTGAACGCGACGTACGTCCCGACCTTGGTATTAGACTGTTGCCCGAAACTCTCTTGTGAACGATACGAATAGTTGTTCATGTAGTATCGCCATTGGTCGCCCATGCCGTCGTAGACGAACATCTTTCGTGAGGAGACATCGTTGCCGGAAGCGAATTCGATCTGCTTCGTCTCCTGGTCGTTGATATCCGTTCTGCGCTGCAGCGTGTACAACTTGTATTCAAAGAGGTCGGTCTGTTTGAACTGCGGTGCAGCAGCCTCTTCGGCATCCATGGATTTCCGAAGCGCGAGCCCGGCGACCATCGCATTCTGCACGATGTTGACGTCCCCGGCCACCAGCTTGAGACCGGCGTCCTTAAACGATGTCCCGGAATAGTTGTTGATGGTCACCCATGCGGTGAGGTCCAGCCTCGTCGCGTCCTTGCTCAACAAGGCGACATAGTTCGCTGTCCATGAAAGTTGTCCTGCCAAATAGCTGATCTCAGTCTTTTGCGGACCACCACGCGAACTGGAGACGAGCCATTGCAGTTGCGGCTTCAGGATGAGTCCCTCAGGAAGAGATGGAAGAAGCAGTCGTCCTTCAGGATTGATCTCGATTTTTCCGTTGACCTCCGCAATCATCCCGCCTGTGCCGAGATAGTTCATCATCCCACCCGATTGCCCCTGGGGCTGATAACCGGTGGCGAGGAGCTTCCCCCTGACCGTGTATTCCTTTTTGGATTCCGCATCGACCCGCACGAACTCCACCTCCTTGCCGATGTATTTTTCCAGGATCTTCGCCTGGTGAACAAGATCATATTGGTAGCTCTGCTCAAGCACCTGCACCGCTCCAGGATCAGTCACGCTCTGGAAATGAACGGAAGTCCCATCGATGGTGGCCGGAATGTCAGGAATAACCACCGTTCCGATTCCCTTCGAGAGATTGATCGTCCGTTCTTCACGGACGAGGGAGAGGTTCTGATTGTAGATCGTCAGATCAACTGCCGTCCGGTCCCCGGAAGAAGAAATTGCTTGTCCATATGCCGGCATGACCACCGCCACAACCATCCCTAGATATGCGGCGGCACGCACAACGGACAACACCATAGCCCGCTTCGGGTTGAGAGCATTGAACAGGACATTGATCGGCTTCATGGTCATGCCTTTCTCGTTGAATACGGATTGGGAACTTCGTACGTTGACGCGTTCACCTTCTGTAATGCTATATCATTAAACTATAAAAGGTAAATGACCGCGGAAATTCACTTCCTGCCCACAGAAGGGGCGATCCTGGCAATGCTCCAGCAGGGTGACGAACGCGGCCTTGTTCATGTGTACAAACAGTCCCGTGGCGCGGTGCACGGATACGTTCTCCGGAACAATGGGACGCCGGACGACGCGGAGGACGTTTTGCAGGAGGCCGTTGTGGTGCTATGGGAACGCGTTCGTGCCGGTACGTACGAACATACTGCGAAGGTGGAAACCTTCATAGTCGCTGTTGCGAAGAATATCTGGCTTCGTCGACTCAGCCGCAAGCGGCGCGAGATCCCCGGCGACCCCGTCGTCATGGATGCAGTACAAGATGAGGGCAGCACCCCGCTTGAAGAACTTATGCAAGACGAAGAAACTGCACACCTGGCCGCGTCGCTGGACAAACTGGGCGAGCCCTGTAGAACCCTCCTTGTCCTCTATTATTATGAGGAACGGTCGATGGAGGAAATCGCGCGCTTGATGGGATTTGCGAACGCTGATACGGTGAAGTCAAAGAAGTACCAGTGCAAGAAGACACTGGAGAAAGTCTTTGCGCACTTATGAGTGATATCGAACGCCACATCGCCGACGATCCGGAGGCCCTGGAAGCCTTCCTGCTCGGCCGCCTGGGAAAATCGGAATCGGACGGCGTTGCTAGCCATCTTCGCACCTGCCGGCGATGCTTCGAAGCGGTCGAATCCGAGCGACGGTTGATTGCTGCGATCCGGAGGTCAGGGCGGGACGGCATGAAGGCGAAATTGAGTTCGGCGCTCTCGACATCCGATGCGGATGTCCGCGTCACCGTCCCCTGGCCAAGGATCCTGGCCGTTGCGGCGACGATTGTCTTACTGATCGGACTAGGGATTACGGGGCGATGGCTTTCGATCCACCACGCAGAACAAGAACCAACGTTCCAGCAGCCACCTCAGGCCCTGAGGAACGGACCCGCACCATCCACGCAATCCCAGCCGCCCGGAACGCAAGCGCCAGCTCCTCAGAATACCGAGCGTGCACGCGAGAGATCTCTCACGCCGGAGATCTCCTCCGAGGCCCCGTCCGGGTTGGCAAAGGGGAAGGTGGCGCTACAGCAGGAGAGCGGTCGGCAGGCAAATGCGATTGTGCAGGGCGGCCGACCGGAATCGGCCGGTCAACAGATTGCTGAGCCGGAGCGACGGGGCGAATCTTTCGACAACGCACGCAGAAAAGATCAAGGGCGCGCAATCAACGGTCTACTCCGAGACGAGGAAGCAAAAAAAGCGGTTGCATCAGGGGTCGCAGTGGCAAAGAGGCCTGTTCTCGTGTCGCTGCAGTTCGGCGCTCCGGTCGCCGCACACGCGAATGCGTTCCTGAAATCTGCACCTGCGATGAAATCGGAGTCCCTCGACACCAACGCTCTCAGGATCACGGTGTTCTTGCCGCTGCGGGATTCAATCTTCCGCGGTATCACTCCCGTGGTTCGATGGGTCACCGACGACAGCCTGGCGGTCACCGTTGGTGACACCACCATTGGCTATCAAATCCCTTCACAGCGGTAACGCCTGTAGTCACCCGACCATCAGTCTCGTCCTTCTGTACGGAGCGTTTCCAGACACGCCGGGCAGAACGCCGCCGGTTTCGTGTCAATGTCTTCCACGTACGTCGAGATGTGCATGACGCAGTCATAGGACGAACAGTGGACGAGCCCGAACAGGTGACCCAGCTCGTGAAGCGCTTCTTTGACCAGGCGGAGATGAAGGAGCTCTCCGTCGGCCGGGAGGCCGTACCGTTCATTTTGCAGCCGGTGATAGGAGACCACCCCGACGCGGCCGCCCAGCTGGGCTTCGCCGAACACGAAGGTCAGGATCGGAATACACAGGTCATCGCAGGCTACCGCAAGCAAGAGAGGACGGTCAGGTTCCGTGGCAGCCAGGGAAGGGTAGAGCGAGTCGAGGTGCGAGATGATGTTCGAGGAATTGTACTGGAACCGTTGCTCGTCCAGAAAGGGAGAGAGATCGACGTCAACCTCACGGACATCGACGTCGCGTCCGAGGACCTCCCGCAGTGGGAGGCATAGCGCGGACACGATGCGACGATCCGCATTTCCCAACGGAAGGAGGAGGATCGGATTCACGGGGACCGTTTCAGGCCGTATTTCTCGATCTTGTGATACAACGTGACACGGTCGATGTCGAGGATCGAAGCGCTCCGGCTGATGTTCCACCCGGTTTCCCGGAGAATCGATTCGATGTGCTTGCGCTCCACATCCTCGATCCGCTTTCCATCGGCGGTCGCCGTCGCCGTGGCCTGCACGGGAAGGTGCGCGCGGTCGATCATCGTCGTTGGCGTCACGACCATCGCCCGCTCGATCGCGTTCTCGAGCTCGCGGACGTTGCCCGGCCAGTCGTACGCTTTGAGCGCGTACATTGCCTCCGGAGTAAAACCGGTGACCGGCTTGTTCATGGCCTTGGCGTACTTCTCGAGGAAGAAGTGCGCGAGCTTGGCAATGTCTCCTCGACGGGCACGCAACGGCGGGAGCTCAATGGCGAAGACGTTGAGACGGTAGTACAGATCCTCGCGGAATTCTCCGTCCTTGACAGCCTTCTCCAGATCGCGGTTCGTGGCGCAGATCACCCGGAAGTCCGAATGCACAACCTCGCTCCCTCCGACACGCATGAACTGTTTGGTTTCGATGACCCGGAGGAGGTCCATCTGGGTCTTCGCGTCGATGTTCCCGATCTCATCGAGGAAGAGAGTGCCGCCGTCGGCAAGTTCCACTTTTCCTTTGCGCCGGTACTGGGCGCCGGTGAACGCGCCACGTTCATGGCCGAACAATTCGCTCTCGAGAAGCGTCTCGGTCATGCCGCCGCAGTTCACCGTCACGATCGGGAAGAACCGTCGATTGCTGAGGTTGTGAATGGATCGTGCGACGAGCTCTTTCCCGGTCCCGCTTTCCCCGCGAATCATGACGGTGGTATCCGCCGGGGCCACGGTGCGAACGAGCTCCATCACGTGTTTCATCTCATTGGACTCTCCGATGATCTCGGTCTCTTCGGACATTTCCGAGACCCGGTTCCGCAATTGCTGATTCTCTTCCAGGAGCTCCTGCTGCTTGATCGCCTTCTCGATGAGATGGTCGAGGTAATCGGGATCGATCGGTTTTGTGATATAGTCGTACGCCCCCTCCTTCAATGCCTTCACGGCGGTGTCGACCGAGGCGAATGCCGTGATGATGATGACGACGATGCTCTTGTCGATCTCACGGACGCGCTGCAGGAGTTCGATCCCGTCCATCCCCGGCATCTTGATGTCCACGAGAAGAATCGTCCAGTGCGAGGCCTGGAGCTTTTTGAGGGCTGCCGCGGCGTTTTCCGCCGAGTCCGCCCTGAAGCCGTCTTCCAGGAACCACTTGGTCAGTGATTCGCGGACAATCAATTCGTCGTCGACGACAAGTATTCCGATGTCGCTTTTTTTCATGGGCGTATTCCTTCATAAGCGGTCTTCGCAGAGGCAACGTCCGACTGCTGAGGTTGTTTCAGAGGAAGGGTCATCGTGAACGTCGTCCCCTTCCCTACCGCAGATTCCACCTCGATCGATCCGTGGTGGCGCTCCACAATGCCAAACACGATCGCCAGGCCGAGGCCGACACCCTTCCCTTCCGACTTTGTGGTGAAGAACGGCTCAAACACATGAGCCTTGACTTCGTCCGTCATCCCGGGTCCGTTGTCCGCTATGCTGACGGCAATGGCCTGGCCCTGCCGCATCGCGCCGATCCGAATCGCGCCGCCGGATTGCTGGGTCCCCGACATGGCCTCGATGGCGTTCATTATCAGGGCGATCAACGTCTGCTGGATCTGGTTCGGGTCGCACTCGACGGCATCATCGTCATGCACATCGGACTGCAGCGAAATCTGCCGCATCTGTGCATGGTGGTTGAGAAGGAGGATGCAGCGATCAACGATGGTCCTCAACGGGATCGTCTGGAACGTTGCGCCTCCCTGCCGGGAGAACAGCAGGAGGTTCTTGACGATATTGCCGCAACGCTGTGCCTCGTCTGCCACAAGGGTGAGGTCGGCGCAGTACGACTCCACGTCCGGTGGCGGAAGCGACGATTTCCGTAACCGCTTGACCAGCAACCGGGCAAAGGTGAGGATCCCCTCAAGAGGATTGTTCAACTCGTGCGCGACACTCGAGGCGAGGTTGCCGAGGGACGCCATTTTTTCCACTCGCACCATCTGCCGGTGCGCCTTTTCGAGGTCGGCGGTTTTTTCCCGGACCTTCGCTTCCAGCGTCTGAGACCAGCCGGTGATCTCCCCGCGCGCCCGGTCCAGTTCGTCGGTCATATCATTGAATTTCTCTGCCAGGCGGCCGAGCTCGTCACGCGAATCGATGGTCAGGTGATGACCGAGCTCACCGGACGATACCCGTTCCATTCCTGCCATGAGGCGCCGAACCGGTCGGCGGACGACGAGCCAGATGAAGATGCCCGAAAGAAGCCCGATGACCAATACCGCGACGACAGAGATCAGCATGAGCGAACGCCGTTGGCCGGCGAGTTGGCCGTCGATCGCCGTCAACGACATCTTCACATCCAGGACGCCCAGGATGGTTTTCTCAGGCGCATGAGCGTGGCAATCGGCATTCGCGCATTGCGGCTCATTCCTGATCGGCGTGATGAGGCCCAGGACCCGTTGCCCTTCGCCATTGGTGAAGATGCGCGAGAGGGTCGCGGACGCGTGCGAGGGATGGTCGAGCCCGTCCCCGTCGTGGCAGATGATGCACGCCTCGGCATGCGCGTCGACCTTTGTATGAAGATCCGCTGCGTGCGTCCCGAAGACCACCTCTCCCTGTTTGTTGTATATCCGGATGTCCTCAATCCCCTCGTGCCCGCCGATGGAGGAGATGATTTCGTGGACGTCGTCTCGGCGGTTCAGCAGCATGCTATGGCGCATCGAACGTGCGATAACGTCGCTGACCCGCTGCCCGCTCGTCTGGACGTTGTCCATCAGGTTCTTTTCCTGCAGCCGGATCGAGCCCACGGCTAGGAGAAAAAGCGTCACGGCCTGCGCCAGGGTGATCACCAGGAAGAGCTTGAACGCGATAGTCCTGGTGATTCTGGGGAGATTTGAGAGGTTCGGGAACATGGCCGGATGGCAGGCTCCATAAATCGTGCCAGCAGTTGAGCCCCGTGTTCAGACTTCAGTTGGCAGAAGAGGACGCATTCTACGGGGTTGCAGGGCCGAATTTCGCTGGAATTCCCATAGATAGGAACTACTGTTGCATTTTTTCGCAGAGTGGAATATCGACGAGATTACCCGAAACTGGGAAGAGCGGAATCTCCTTCCCAAGGCGATTCCGCTCCGTATGACTATCCGGATCGATGTATTTCCCGGCCTACTTCATCGCCACCGCGCGAAGGGAAGGTGAATCCTGTATATCGCCTTCGGGCGCCTCAACATGAGGATGTTCGCCGAAGACTCTGAAGATCTTTGCCACTACCGTGAAGACCACAAAACCGGTCGCTGCAAGCCCCATCGTAATTCCGAGTTCCTGCCAGCTGGGCACGTATGTGCGGGTTGGCCAATGCTCCATGCTGGTGATCGCCGTGTTCATGCGGTTGGCGACGAAGCCCAGCAACACCAGGACCGCGGAATAGAAGAGCCCCGTCTTGGATGTCCGCACTTTCGGAATCAACAGGAGAAAGAACGGAACGATGACGCCAAGGGTGATCTCGAGCAGGAACAGATAACTCTGATAGGATCCTTCGAATACGTACGGGAGCGCGTTCCTCGTCATCAGATCCTGAATGCGGACGGTGAACAAAAGCGCCAGGACGACGACCAGCACGCGCGCAAGATCGACAAGCAGCGGCAGTTCCACCTCACGGCCGAAACTTCTCGACGAAAGGAACGACTCAAAAATCGTCATTGCCAGGCCGGCGGCCACGCAGGAGATAAAGAATAGAAACGGGATGATATTGGAATACCACAACGGGTGCATGCGGCCGGGAATGATCAGGAAGAGCGAGCCGAGCGAGGACTGATGCAGGGTCGAAAGGACCACCCCGAGGACGACGAGCGGTATCGTGATGGCCTTCATCACTTTCAGCGCTGCGTGCAGTTTGAATTTCTCGAGGACCACGGGGCTGAACTCGAGCGCAAGGACGGTCGTGTACAGCATGACACACCACGCCACTTCGAACATCACCGAGTGCGGGTTCCACATGATCATGGCGTGCCAGATTGCCCACGGCCTGCCGAGGTCCACCATGAGACCGCAGATCACGAGCACATAGCCGAGGAACGCCGTAAGAATCGTGGGCCGCAGGATCGGACGGAAGCGTTCCAGGTTGAAGAGATAGACGGTGGCCGCGACGGTAAAACCGCCTGCGGCGAGGCCGACCCCGACGAGAATGTCGATGCCGATCCATATGCCCCAGGGGAACGTATCTTTGAGGTTCGTGGTGGCGCCGAGGCCGGTGGCATACCGGTCAATCGCGGCGACGAGCCCGACCGCCATAAGGACCGCCGCGACGACTTTCCAGAAGGTCCAGTGGAATGAACGAAGGAAGTTCATGACAAACGCCTTTCACCGGGATGCGAGCTGTTCCAGTTTTCGTTTTCGTTCCTCTTCTTCAAACCGTGCGACTTCCGACCGCCGCGCGGTGATCCAACGAATGCCGAAGAGGACAACGGTCGCTGCAACGGTATACTTCGGGATCTGCGACAGCACACGCCAGGAAAGTTCCGGGATGGGCTCGTTGGGAACATTCATCGGGAGGCCCAGCTGGTCGAAGGGGACGTTGGAGAGATACATCACCGACGTGCCGCCGACCTCCGTCAATCCGTAGATGTGATCGATATACTGACCGGGATTCTCGTCAATGCGCTTCCGGGCTTCCTTCAGCAGATCGTCGCGGTCGCCGAAGGATGTCGCGCCGGTCGGACAGGCCTCGGCGCACGCGGTCTGACCGCCTGCCGCCACGCGGTCGTAGCACATGATGCATTTCCGGATCTTCGGCGCGAGACTGCCCCATTCATACCGCGGCACTTCGAAGGGGCACGCCTGCATGCAGTAGCGGCAGCCGATGCACTTCGATTCATCGTACAGAACGGCGCCGGTCTCCGTCTTGGTAAAGGCTCCCACAAGACAGGCAGACACGCACGTGGGCGTGACGCAGTGCATGCAGAGCTTGCGGACAAACACCTGGTCGTTGTTGATGCCCTGCACCACCGTGTAATGCGTGGCGGAAAGCTCAAGCGCGTCTTCTTCCGGCAGATGGTTCTGCTGCGCACAGGCCGCGGCGCATAGCCGGCACCCGATACACTTCGTCACATCGATGAGCAAACCTTTTGACTTCACCATGGGATGAATCTCCTACCTTCCCTTGCGATCGATTCTTTAGCGGTTCGCCGGTTCACCTGCCGGCTTCGATGCGGCGGGCACGGCGAGAAACGTCCGTCCGAACTCCGCCCAGACGGCATTGTCGTACATTTTGAGGACGCCGTCTACGACGGTGCCGCCATCCTGCATGAGCGCGTAGTTCACTGCGCCCGGGTGGCCGAGGAAGAATTCACGTGCCGTGACGATCTGCTGTTTGAGCCAATCAGAGGCCGCGGAGACGATCGGGGCCACTACGGCCTGGCGTGAAGGCACCTCCACCTTCAGAAGCCATCCCTGGTCATAGGGATCGGCGTAGGCTAGCGATGGATCCATGAGGACCTGGCGATTGACGGCTACGACCTTCCCGCTCACCGGGGCGAGCAGGGGGAGCGAGCGTTCTCCATCCATCAGGAACATGTTTTCCACACGATCGCCGATGGCCGGGAGAACAATCCGCTCGACCTTGCCGAAGAACCGGGCGATGAACTCGTCGAACCCGACGGTGATCACCGACCCGTGATCCTTTTTCATCCACGTGTGATTGATTGCGAGCTCCACCCCCGCCGGGATCTGCTTCAACGAATCGGCGGCCGAGGTAACCTTGTCGCGCACGGTTTCTGCAACTCTGCGCGCCCTGGCACGCTGGACAAAATGGTCTGCCGTGAGGAACACGACGAGCGTAAAAAGCACCAATAGGACAGTCATGAGCGTTCTCCGTTTTCGTTAGGCAACTGAATTGGTTTCGCCGAGAAAGAACTCGCGGACAAGGGTATCCCACTCGCGATCCGAGCATTTGTCCGAGAGATCGCGGATCAGTTCACCGCCGTCCTGATACATCAGCGCCGGAGTGCCGGCAAAGACCTGATGCAGACGCGCGCGCGCGCCGTCGAGCCACTGTTGCGCGGCCTTCCCGCTGAACAGATTGCTCACCTGCAGCTGGAGCTTGCGCGGCTTGACGCGAATGAGCCAGCCATCACCGTACGGTGAAGTGTTCAGGAGCGAAGGATTGGCCAGGAGCATCTCGTTCTTGGCCACCACACGCCCTTCGACCGGACTCATGATCGGGACGAGACGGTTTCCGTGACGGAGGTGAAACGCGACGCCACCCTGCCTGATCCGTTTCAGGAGGCGGGGCAGACGAACTTCGTCTACCGATCCGATCAGCGACTGCGCGAAATCATCGATGCCCACAACGACGTCCCCATCTTCGGTTTCACGGATCCACGCGTGTCCGCGATGATGATACCGCCGGACGATCACCGGAGAAAGCTTCTTGTGAGGTTGCCTCGCGCGAAGGACTCCGAGACCGATCAGGATTGCCGCCGTCAGAATTGCGAGTATGGCAGACATGGTGTGATTCCCCTTTTGATGATACTGGCGTTGCAGTGATCTGCTCTGATACCTTCCAACTATCCTGCCAGAATCACCCCGGCGAAATCATTTCCCTCATCGAATCCGTAACTCGTTCGCACGTAAATGCTTGGTGCCGACGCATCAGGCCATGCAAAAACTCAGCCAGAATCCACCAATTCGGGTTATGTTGCAATTTACAACAGACATTGTTGCAATCCGCGACATGTTTGTCTACAATCTCTTAGTTTATATACGATTACGGTTCTGATGAATAAACCAGCAAACGGAGTTCTATTTCTCTACACTCAACACACCCCGCAAAACCGTCATCGATGGTCGATTCTTTCCAATAAATGGTTGGATCTTTCCCCATTCTTGGAATCACGGCGTTCATGGAATGAGAGGGTGAGAGCGAATGCGCGACGCTTGAAGGCGAATCCGACTTTAAACTGTTTAAAGCCCTGTTCCATGAAAGGCGATCGTACTTGGCCGCAGGCTTCGTTGGCACGTTGCATGTGTATACTGCCACCGAAAAACAAGCTTCCCAGGCGCTTTCTCGCCCTGCAAAGGTGAGAGCACCGGGCAATCACCTGACAATTGAGAGGTTTCACATGTCGGAGTATGTCAGCAGTGTGATGGCATATGTGAAGGCAAAGAACCCTTCAGAGCCGGAATTCCACCAGGCGGTCCAGGAAGTTGCGGAGTCGCTCGATGTCGTTCTTCAGCGGCACCCAGAATACAGGACGGCGAAGATCCTCGAGAGGATGGTGGAGCCCGATCGCGTCATCATGTTCCGCGTCCCCTGGATCGATGACCAGGGGGAGTTTCACATCAACCGTGGGTTCAGAATCCAGATGAACAACATGATCGGCCCGTACAAGGGCGGTCTGCGATTCCATCCTTCGGTGACGCTCGGCATACTGAAGTTTCTCGCCTTCGAGCAGGTCTTCAAGAACAGTCTCACCTCGCTTCCAATGGGTGGTGGCAAAGGAGGATCGGACTTTGACCCGAAGGGTAAGAGCGACATGGAGGTCATGCGATTCTGCCAGAGCTTTATGACCGAGCTCTATCGCCACGTCGGACCGGATATCGATGTGCCGGCCGGTGACATCGGCGTCGGGGCGCGAGAGATCGGGTTTCTGTTCGGACAGTACAAACGCCTGACCAAGGAATTTTCGGGCGTGTTGACAGGCAAAGGGCTGAACTGGGGAGGCTCGCTCATCCGCCCCGAGGCCACGGGGTTTGGCGTGGTCTATTTTGCGCAGGAGATGTTGAAGACCAAGGGGATGTCGTTTGACGGTCGAACGGTCGCCGTATCGGGATTCGGCAACGTCGCATGGGGCGCTGCGATGAAAGCGACGGAGCTCGGAGGAAAGGTCGTCACGCTTTCAGGTCCCGACGGCTTCGTCCACGATCCCGCCGGGCTCACGATGGAAAAGATCGACTACATGCTGGAAATGCGCGCAAGCGCACGCGACAGGGTGCAGGATTTCGCGGATAAATTTAAGGTGAAGTTCGTCCCCGGTGTCCGTCCCTGGGGCATCAAGGTCGACGTTGCCCTTCCCTGCGCGACGCAGAACGAACTGGACGCCAACGACGCCCGCGAGTTGCTCAAGAACGGTTGCGTCTGCGTGTGCGAGGGAGCAAACATGCCGACCACGCTCGACGGCGTCAAGATCCTCCTCGATGCGCACATCCTTTACTCGCCGGGGAAGGCATCGAACGCGGGCGGCGTCGCCACCTCCGGCC
This sequence comes from Bacteroidota bacterium, assembly GCA_035506295.1. Classification (GTDB taxonomy): domain Bacteria; phylum Bacteroidota; class Ignavibacteria; order UBA10030; family UBA6906; genus DATJPR01. Next base: position 13,079 of record DATJPR010000188.1, read on the forward strand.
TCGAGATGAGTCAGAACAGCATGCGTCTCCCGTGGCCGAAAGAGGAGGTCGACCATCGCCTGCATCAGATCATGACGAACATCCACCAGACATGCATCGAGACAGCCGAGAAATACGGTACGCCGGGCAATTATGTCAACGGCGCCAACATCGGCGGGTTCCTCAAGGTGGCCAACGCCATGCTTGATCAAGGCCTCGTCTGACCGACCTGTTCACACGCCTTTCGACGGCCGTCACCGCACCGCGGTGACGGCCGTCGCTTTTGCGGGGCTGCCGGGGAATTGACCCTTGCCGGGGGGATTCGTATGTTCTGTGAAACCAACGAGCCCCTGACATGCAATCGATCGATCCCCGCGACATCCTCACGTACCACACCACCCGCATCCAGAGTTTCCAGAAGTTGATGCCGCATAAGATCAGGGACATCCTCCTGGTCTCGAGCCTCTACGACAATTACCTCTTTGAAGAAGACGGACGCCTGTACGATCTGATCCGGCAGGAGTCACACAACCTCAACCTGAGCTACCCGCCGGAAATCACCCACGTCACCACGGGCGAGGAAGCGCTCGAGCTCGCATCGGACAGCACGTTCGATCTGATCATCACCACCCTCCACATCGAAGACATGCACGTCATCCGCTTCGCGCAGATGGTCCGCGAGGCGGGACTGAACATGCCCATTATCCTCCTGGCGTACGACAACCGGGAGAAAAAAGACATCGTCGCGAATTTTGACACATCGATTTTCGAGCAGATCTTCATCTGGCAGGGAGACTTCCGCCTCCTCATCGCGATCATCAAGAGCGTGGAAGACAAGATGAACGTGGAATTCGACACCGAGACGGTCGGCGTTCAGTCGATCATCCTCGTCGAAGACAACGTGAAGTTTTACTCTTCGTATCTCCCGATCATCTACACCGAGATCCTCAATCAATCGCAGCGCCTGGTCCTCGAAGGCGTCAACCTCACGCACAAACTCCTGCGCTTGCGCGCGCGGCCGAAAATCCTGCTGTGCGTGAACTACGAACAGGCCTGGAATTACTTCGAGCGATACCAGGAAACCGTCCTCGGCGTGATCTCGGACATCAATTTCATGCGTGGCGGGCAGAAGGATCCCGAAGGGGGAATCAACTTCGCGAACGCCATCCGGGCTCTCCATGCCGACATCCCCATCCTCCTCCAGTCCAGCAATACGGAATTCGCGCTGCGGGCACGGGAGATGGGTGTCTCCTTTGTTCAGAAAGGGTCGCCCCGGCTTCTCCACGAAGTTCGCCAGTTCATTCTCAACAACCTGGGTTTCGGCGATTTTATCTTTCGCACCCCTGACGGCCGCGAGGTCGGCAGGGCGACAAACCTGAAGGAACTGGAGCGGCAACTGGAAATTGTCCCGGACGAATCCGTGCTCTTTCATGCCGGGAACAACCACTTCTCCAATTGGCTCAAGGCGCGAACCGAATTCTCTCTGGCCCACAGTCTGCGTCCCCGCCGGGTGAGCGAGTTTCATTCCGTTGCGGACCTGCGGGAGGTGCTGATCAACTCTCTCCGGGGCTACCAGGAACTGCAGCAGCGGGGTGTCATCTCCGAATTCAGCAGGTCCACCTTCGACCCGGCAAACAGTTTCGCCAGAATCGGCAGCGGCTCCCTGGGGGGCAAAGCACGGGGTCTGGGCTTCACGAACCAGTTGATCAGCGCCTACGATCTCCGGGAGAAATTCCCAGGCGTCGAGATCTTCGTCCCTTCTGCCGTCGTCCTGGCAACGGATGTGTTCGACCGGTTCCTGCAGGACAACGGTCTCGAGGCCTATGCCTTCAATCCGCCTGATGACGGGGAACTCATCCGGCGTTTTCTGGATGCGGCGCAATTCCCCGTCGATGTTCTTCACCGTCTCTCCGAATTCCTCGATCTCATCCGGGAGCCGCTCGCGGTGCGTTCGTCAAGTCTGCTGGAAGACTCACAGTACCAGCCGTTTGCGGGCGTCTACGAGACGTATATGATCGCGAACAACGATCCGAACCCCGATGAACGCCTCCTGCAGCTTCTTCGCTGCATCAAGCTGGTCTATGCATCCACGTACTCAAAGTCCGCTCGCGATTATATGAAGGCGACCTCGTACAGGCTCGAAGAGGAGAAGATGGCGGTGATCATCCAGCGGATGGTGGGATCGCCACGCAACGGCCGCTTCTACCCGGACTTTTCCGGCGTCGCCAAATCGCACAACTTCTATCCCATTCCTCCCCAGAAGGGGACGGACGGTATTGTGCTTGCCGCGCTTGGCCTGGGCAAGACCGTCGTCGACGGAGGGAACGCCGTTCGCTTTTGCCCCCGGTATCCACGGCATCTCCTGCAATTCTCCTCCGCCCGCGAAACGATGCGCTCGACGCAGACCGATTTTTTCGCGTTGAACCTGGCCGACAGCCTCGAACACAAATCGTCAATCGATCCGGAGAAACTTCTCCAGCGTTTCCCTCTCGAGGATGCAGAGCGCGATCAATCGCTCTCGACCGTTGCATCGACCTATTCGCCGGAGAACGATACGGTGTACGACGGCATCTCCCGGCCGGGAAAGCGGGTGGTCACCTTCGCGCCCATCCTGAAGCACAATATCTTTCCCCTTCCCGAGATCCTCGATCTCATGCTCAATGTCGGCTCGTCGGGGATGGGGACTGCGGTGGAAATCGAATGGGCGGTGACGATGAACGTCCCCCCCGGTCAGCCGAGGGAATTTGCCCTGCTCCAACTGCGACCGTTGGTGTTCAGCACGGAATTCGAGGAGCTCGAGGTCGACAACATTCAGACGACCGATGTCATCTGTCAGAGCAGCCAGGTATTGGGGAACGGCGTCATCGGCGGGATCCACGACGCTGTCGTGGTGGACATGCAGACGTTTGACAGGGCCCGGAGTCTCGACGTGGCGGCGGAAGTCAGCCGCCTGAACGCCAAGTTGCTGACCGCGCGAAGACCGTACGTCCTGATCGGCGTCGGTCGATGGGGAAGCCTCGATCCGTGGCTGGGGATTCCGGTGACCTGGGATCAGATCGCCGGCGCCGCGGTGATCGTTGAGTGCGGGTTCAAGGACTTTCATGTGACCCCTTCGCAAGGGTCACATTTCTTTCAAAATATCACGTCGTTTCAGGTCGGTTACTTCACGGTGAACGAGGACCAGCGGATCGGGTACCTCGATTGGGAATGGCTGCGGCAACAGCCGCCGGCCGATGAGATGAAGTTCACCCGACACCTCGAGTTCGACAAGGCCATCGTGGCAAAGATCAACGGCCATCGCAACAAAGGGATTCTGCTGAAACCCGCGTGATGCCTACTCTTCCAGCGTACTGAGGTCTCCTTCGTTCATGCCCAGGGCCCGGGCCTTGAGCACCCGTCGCATGATTTTCCCGCTCCGGGTCTTCGGCAGCGACGGGACAAATTCGATTTTCTCTGGCTTGGCGATGGGTCCGACTTCGTGGGCGATGTGGTGCTTCAGTTCTTCCATGAGCGCTTCCCCTGCCTCGTGCCCTGCCCGCAGGATGACGTAGGCATGAATCGCTACACCCTTGATTTCGTGGGGAAGACCGATGACGGCCGCTTCGGCGACCGCTGGGTGGCTGACGAGTGCGGATTCCAGCTCCGCCGTGCCAAGCCGGTAGCCGCTGACTTTGATAACGTCGTCGACACGTCCGATCACCCAGAAGTAGCCATCCTCGTCCTTGCGCGCTGAATCGCCCGCAAGGTACATGGTGCCATATTTCCCCCAATACGTTTTCACGTACCGATCAGGATCCTTGTAGATCGTCCGGAGCATCGCGGGCCAGGGCCTTTTCAGCACCAGGAATCCCTCCTCCCCCGGCTTCACGGACTTCCCATCCTCGTCCACCACATCGGCCTCGACGCCGAAGAAGGGCCTGCCTCCTGAGCCGGGTTTCAGCGGCTGCGCCGGCGTCGGCGTAATCATGAACATCCCTGTCTCCGTCTGCCACCACGTGTCCATGATCGGGCACTTTTCCTTCCCGATGTGCTTGTGGTACCATCGCCACGCCTCGGGGTTGATCGGCTCTCCGACAGAGCCCAGCAATCGGAGCGAGGAAAGATCGTGCCGGTTCGGCCAATTGGCGCCGAAACGCATGAGCCCGCGGATGGCTGTGGGCGTGGTATAGAGCACCGTCACACCATACTTCTCGACGATCGTCCACCAACGGTCGGGGAAGGGGTAGGTGGGAGCACCTTCATACATCACCGATGTCGCCCCGGCGATCAACGGAGCATAGACAATGTAAGAATGACCGGTGATCCAGCCGGGATCCGCCGTGCACCACCAGCGATCTTCTTCTTTGATATCGAACACATCCTTGAACGTCGCGTAGACGCCGACCTGGTATCCGCCGTGCGTGTGAACGATGGCCTTCGGTCGCCCCGTCGTCCCCGATGTGTACAGGATGAACAACGGATCTTCGGCATCCATGACTTCGGTTTCGCATTTCATCCCGTTCCTCGTAATCGGGAGATTCATCAGCTCATGATACCAGTAGTCCCTTCCCGCTTCCATATTCACATCTTTGCCGATGTGCTTCACCACGACGACATTTTCCGGCGCAGCGGTCCGTTGCAGCGCTTCGTCGACGGTCCCCTTGAGATCCACGATCTTCCCGTTCATATAGCCGCCGTCCGCCGTCACGATCACGCGGGATTCGCTGTCTTCAATTCTACTGTGGAGCGCTTCGACGGAGAATCCGCCGTACACGACCGAGTGGATCGCGCCGATCTTTGCCGTCGCGAGCATCGCAATGACGGTCTCCGGGATTCTCGGCATATAGATCGTCACGCGGTCGCCCTTAGATACTCCCATGCTCTTCAACACGTTGGCAAATTTGCAGACTTCCCGATTGAGCGCGTGATAGGAAAACGTCCGCAGCGCGCCTCGTTCCCCTTCCCAGATGAGCGCGAGTTTGTTGCGCCTCCAGGTCTTCACGTGCCGGTCCAGCGCGTTTGCGACGACATTGGTCTTGCCTCCGATAAACCATTTGAAGAACGGCTTGTTCGACTCGTCAACGACCGTGTCCCACTTCTTATACCACTCGAGTTCTCCCGCCCGTTTGGCCCAGTAGCCGGCGAGATCCTTCGAAGCGTCCTTCATCACCGAGAGCGGATCGGGGACGTTTGCCTGAGATATCACATCGGTGTTCGGGTAGAAGACTTCGCCGTGCAATGACTGTGGAGAAGAGGAAGGTTGACCCGCCATGGATGCCTCCGTGATCGAACGTGATTGGGTTGGGCAGGGAATCTGTGCATTGCTTCAAAGCGGTGAAAAACGGAACGATTCGCCGGAGATTCACTGTTCAATCTCAGAACAGCATTTCTCTTCAGGGAGTTCTATTTTTGACATGAATACCGCATTCCCAACCGTTCGACCGAGCGTAGGAGGCGTTTCCATACAAGAAACGGAACAGGGTCCGTCGGCTGGGCAATGGATACGGACAGGCTTGATGCTCGGCGCAGGGCTTGCTGCCACCGGCATTGCACTGGGCGCTTTCGGCGCTCACGCTTTGCGGTCAATCGCAACGCGGGAGGCCATTGATATCTTCGATACCGGCGTGCGCTATCAGATGTATCACGCATTCGGGTTGATTGCATCGGGGCTGATCGGGCAAGGGCGGGGGAATTCCGATGTGTGGATCCGGCGCTCAATATTTCTCTTCACTTCGGGGACGGTGCTATTTTCCGGAAGTTTGTACGTGCTGGCATTGACCGGGGTGTCGTGGCTGGGATACCTCACGCCGTTTGGAGGTCTCGCGTTCATAGGCGGATGGATATCGCTCTTTCTGGCCGCACGGGGATGACCTGCACACAGCGCCTTCGGAGTCTTGCGAATTCGGCAATTTGTGCCGATATTGGGGTCTTAACCCCCTCCGACCCATGCTGAAGAAACTCGTTGGCTTCCTTGTAGTCGTCCTCCTTGCGGGCATCTTCTGGTTTGCTTTCGCACTGTGGACGGGGATTTATTCGGTCTATTCGATCCCTCCAACGCACGATGATCCCGAGGGAGCGACATACATAGTGTCACGGGAAGAGGGCGAGCCGATGTTCAACTCGCCTCAATATGTCCCGCCCGTCAGAAATGTCGAGCCGCAAACAGGGATCGTTCGGTTTTCGCGCGTGACAAAACCCAAGAGGCCGATCCAGGACCGAACCATAGTGCAGCTTCCCTACATCGCCTGGGCGTTTGAGAAATCAGTAGAGAAGCCCGACTCAACGCAATAGCGGCAACCCCGGGTTATCCGAAGTTGATGTGTGCGACATCTTGATGCTCCACAGAAGAGGATCCGATTCAACATTTATGAACGAGAACTCGAATCAACAGGATATTTCCCGACTGAGAATAGATCGCGACCCTGTGCCGGCGCCGGCACAGGAACGTCATATTTCCTGGAAGGTGTGGGGCGCCCTCGGGGCAATCGTTGTCCTCGTGGCCATCGCCATCGTGATGATGGGTGTCCTGAAGGGCCCGGTCGAAGTCGAGGTCGGGACGCCAACGCTGACCTATCCCGGCCAGGCGAACGCAGTCCTCACGGCAAACGGGTATGTCGTGGCGCAGAAAAAAGCGGCCGTCGCTTCGAAGGGCACAGGGCGACTGGTGTACCTCGGCGTCGAGGAAGGGGACGTGGTGAAGCAGGGACAGATCATTGCGCGTCTTGAAGACAGCGACGTGCAGGCGGCGCTCGATAAAGCGCGCGCGGACCTTGCCGTGACGCGATCGGACGACACAACGGCCTCCCGCACCCTGGCGAGAACGAAGCAGCTCTTCGACCGCGGCCTCGCATCGCAGTCGGATCTTGACGCAGCGCAGGCGCAATACGACCGTGTTCACGCCTCGATTATCTCTTCGGAAGCAAACGTCCGGGCGGCCGAAGTCGAAGTGGAGAACACCCGCATCAGGGCTCCTTTCAACGGCACAGTGCTGACGAAGGACGCGGATGTCGGGGAAGTCATGGCGCCGTTCGCAGCGGCAGCCAATTCCCGGGGCGCGGTCGTGACCATGGCCGACATGACGTCGCTTCAAGTGGAAGCCGACGTGTCGGAGTCCAACATCGTCCGCGTCAACGTCGGCCAGCCGTGCGAGATCGTCCTCGATGCGTACCCCGCCAAGACCTATCGAGGCGTCGTCCACAAGATCGTTCCGACCGCCGACCGATCGAAGGCGACCGTGCTTACCAAGATCGCGTTCCTGAATCGGGATCGACAGGTCCTTCCGGAAATGAGCGCGAAGGTGACGTTCCTCGGGTCCGGCGGCGATACGCTCGCAGGTGGCGCTCCGTTCCTCACCGTCCCTTCTGCTGCCGTAGTCCACAAGGACGGCTCATCAATCGTGTATCTCGACCAGGATGGGAAGGCGATCGGCCGGTCCGTGGTGACTGGACGTACTCTGGAGAACAGGACCGAAGTGACCCAGGGCGTGACCTCGTCGGACCACGTGATCCTCAACCCCCATGACAATTTGAAGGATGGCGTCAGCGTCGTACAGAAGACCCAATAGCATCCCGGATGAACAACCTCAACAGGTGGCATGACAACTCCTACGGCCATTGAATCGCAGCCGAGAGAGACGATTATTGCTCTCTCCGGTGTCGCGAAGTCCTATCGAAGGGACAGTCTGGTGATCCCTGTCCTGAATGACATCACCCTCAACGTTCCGAAGGGGGAATTCCTCGCGTTGATGGGACCCTCGGGATCGGGGAAAACGACCCTGCTGAATCTGATCGCGGGTATCGACCGGCCCTCGGCGGGGACGATCCATGTCGGCGGCGTGGACATTGCATCGCTGGGCGAATCTGGTCTTGCCCAGTGGCGCTCGCGCAATATCGGGTTCGTGTTTCAGTTCTACAACCTTCTTCCCGTCCTCACCGCCTATGAAAACGTCGAGCTTCCTCTGCTCCTGACGAAGCTCTCCCGGCAGCAGAAGCGCGAACATGTGACCGCTGCCCTGGAGCTCGTCGGTCTTGCAGACAGGATGAGTCACTATCCAAAGCAATTGTCGGGCGGTCAGGAACAGCGCGTCGCCATTGCACGCGCGATCGTGACAGACCCGTCTATCATTGTCGCCGACGAGCCCACGGGCGATCTTGATCGGGTTTCGGCCGCCGATATCATGACCCTGCTTGCCCGGCTGAACCAGGAGTTTGCGAAAACGATTGTCATGGTCACCCACGATCCCCGGGCGGCGGAGAAGGCACACACGGTACGACACCTTGACAAAGGAGAACTGTCGGCTTAACGGCGCGCCCGATCAGGTTGCCGCCGCCATTGCCGAGGAGTAAGCCATGCGAGTCCTCAAACTGGTGTACAAGAACATGCTCCGGCACAAGCTGCGCTCCTCGCTCACTGTGCTCGGGATCGCCATCGCCGTTCTGGCGTTCTGCTTGCTGAGAACCGTGGTCACTGCCTGGAACGCCGGCGTCGAAAGCACTGCTGCGGACCGGCTCATCGTCCGGCAGTCCGTCTCCTTTATCTTTCCCTTGCCGGAAGCCTACGCCGAGCGGATACGCAATGTCCCTGGCGTGGATATGGTCAGCTGGGCGAACTGGTTCGGCGGAGTGTATATCGACAAGAACCAGTTCTTCGCGCGGCTGGGCGTGGATGCGGACAACTATTTCGCCGTCTACCCCGAGCTCGTCGTACCGCCGGACCAGCTCGCGCAGTTCAAGAAGGAACGTAACTCCTGCATTATCGGTTCGCAGCTCGCCGACCGGTACCATCTCAAGCTCGGTGATCTGATGACCATGGAGGGCGACATCTATCCGGGGCAATGGGAGTTCGTCGTGCGCGGGATCTATACCCCGCGCGACAAGGTCACCGACCCGTCAAACATGCTCTTTCATTGGCAGTACATCGATGAGCGGATGCGAAAGGAATCGCCGGGCAGAGCCGGCGAGGTGGGTTGGTATATCGTGAAGATCCATGACCCTGCGGATGCCGCCAGGGTGTCCCAGCAGATCGACGCTCTTTTCGCCAATTCGCAGGCCGAAACCAAGACCGAAACCGAACGTGCGTTCCAGCAGGACTTTCTGGCGTCAGCGAGCGCGATCCTGACGGCGATGAACGTCATCTCCTTCGTCATCATCGGGATCATCATGCTCGTCCTCGGCAACACAATGATCATGGCCGCGCGCGAGCGTGTCCGGGAATATGCGGTGCTCAAAACGCTGGGCTTCCAC
>DATJPR010000189.1:0-73560 GCA_035506295.1 Bacteroidota bacterium
ATCCGGTCACGGTGCGTCTCCAGATAGATCTTATCGACTTTCAACTGACTGGAGATTTCGTTCCACACCGGCTGGAGCCACTGCAGGCTGTCCATATGCTGCACCTCGTAGGCGCGGGCGTAGACAGCCACCGCAAAGTTCTTATATCCGCCGGCGTGGGAGCATGCCACGCCGCCGAGGAGAAGTGCAAGGAAGAACGCCCGAGTTTTCATCTCTTAGGTCCAGTTTGGTCCATGTTGAGAACCTTGACAAAGCTATCACCTTGGTTGGAGACATTCAAACCTCTCCCCCCTCTTCCGCATTCAGGATGCTTGCATTACGCTGGAAAGGTGCTTACGTTTGGCGAATCTGTTCCACGATCGAGGAGGGCACCACGATGAGCGATGCAGCGGTCTACGAAGTCAAAGACACCACGGCCAACCCGGCTCCACTCGGGCTCCTTGCCTTCGGCATGACAACGGTACTCCTGAACCTCCACAACGCCGGCGTCTTCGAGTTCAATGCCATGATCCTCGGCATGGGGATCTTCTACGGCGGCCTGGCGCAGGTCCTTGCCGGCTACATGGAATGGAAGAAGAAGAACACGTTCGGCCTTGTGGCGTTCGCCTCCTACGGCTTCTTCTGGCTCACACTCGTTGCGTTGCTGGTCCTTCCCAAACTCGGTTGGGGAGACAAAAGTTCGCCCACAGGCATGGCATGGTATCTTGGGATGTGGGGACTCTTCACGCTCCTGATGTTCATCGGGACGCTCAAACTGAACCGAGCCCTTCAGGTCGTGTTTGCGACGTTGACCATCCTCTTCTTCCTTCTCGCCATCGGCGAAGCAACCGGGAGCGCGCAGCTTTCGGTCTTCGCGGGATACGAAGGGATATTCTGCGGGCTGTCGGCAATGTATGCCGCCATCGCTCAAGTTCTGAATGAGGTCTACCAGAGAACGGTGCTGCCGCTCGGCGCAAAGTAGTGGGCGGCGTGCCGCCGGCGCTTCAGAGCTGCAGCTGTTTGAAGCGGTAGAACTCTCCTTTCGCGTGCATGAGCTGATCGTGGGTTCCCGATTCCACGCATGACCCATGCTTCATCACGACAATCCGATCGGCAGTGCGGATCGTCGAAAGGCGGTGCGCTACGATCAATGTGGTGCGGCCTTTGATCAGCCGCTGGATTGCCTCCTGGATGAGCGACTCGGACACGACGTCGAGCGATGAGGTCGCCTCATCCAGGACAATCACGCGCGGATCGCGGATGAGCGCCCGGGCGATCGCGATTCTCTGGCGCTGGCCACCGGACAGCCGCGCGCCATGTTCTCCGAGCGGCGTGTCAAGCCCTTCGGGCAATCGCGCAACGAATTCGGCGGCGTTCGCAATCTCCAGGATCTCCCAAATCCGTTGATCGCTCACACCCTCGAGTCCGTACATAATATTCTCGCGCACCGAGCCGGCGAACAACAACGATGACTGCGGGACCACGGCAAGAAACCGGCGGTACTGCCGCAGGTCGAGAGCCTGCATGTCCGCCCCGTCGAGCAGAATCCTCCCGGCTGTCGGCCTCCGGACGCCGATCACCAGGTTCATCAACGTCGACTTCCCTGAGCCGGACTCCCCCACAAACGCCACAGCCTCTCCCGGCCGAATCTCCAGCGAAATGTGCGTCAGCGCTGGTTCGGTCATCCGCTCGTAGGTATACCCCACATCCTCGAAGCGAAACTCACCGCTGACGGATGGCACGGGCCGTTTCCCTTCGTTCTGCTCGACCTCGGACGATTCGAGAATCTCGCTGATCGACCTGACCGATTCGAAACCGCGCGACAGTTCCGGGTAGGAGTTGAGCACGAGATTGACGGCACCGACAATCATCACGAAGTAGCTCTGGAACAAGACGACGTCGCCGATCCCGATGATCTTGCGGTAAGCGAGGATCGAAGTGAAGATCAGGCACACGAGCATCACGACCTGGAATGACGTCCACGAACTCGCACCGAACACCGCTCCGAGGACCTCGAGGCGCACGCCTTTGGATTTCACCGTGGCCAGCCGCGAATTCATCTTGGAGACTTCGACCTTTTCTGCTCCGTGCGCCCGCGTAATGGGAATCATCTGGATCATTTCGACCACGCTCGCCGAGAGCGATTCGATTTCGGAGCGGTACTCCATATTGCGGGCGGCCATTTTCTTCGAAAACAGAAATACAAGGCTCGAGGCCACCGGCACAGAAATAATATAGAAACCCGCGACGAGCGGCTGTTTCACGACCGTCAGGGAGAAGGCGACGATGATCGTCAGGACCGCCGGGAAAACGGAATTCATGAGGTTGCGCGAGAGGATCTCCAGCGTCTCCACATCGCGCAGGATCTTTGTCTGGAGCCTTCCCGACTGATAGCGGTCATGGAACGAGATGGAAAGTTCCTGGAGCCGCTTGACGATCGAGGATCGAAGCTGCCACTGCATCGTGTTCAATGCGCCGCTGAACACCCGCACATACAACGTGTGCATCGGAATATTCTGGATGATGATGACAAAGAAGATTCCGGTCACCAACCAGAGGTCCGAAATCGCATAAGCGCTCGTGTCGCTGATGATGGTGATCATCCGTGCCATGACCACGGGGAGAATCCACACGGGCGAATGCTTGATCGCGAACAGGAGGATGGAAAGGAGGAGCTTGAGATACTGCCCTTCGTAAATGCGGAGGAAGTTCCGGAGAGCACGTCCCTGGGGATTCGCCGTCGGACTCATGGCTTCTCCCTGACCTCGAGCACGAGAACTCCGTCCGCCGGGACATCGACATGGAAGGTCGTGGTCCCTCTGTCATGCGCAAATAGAAGGGATGCATTCGAGAGGATGTCGACGATCTTCACAGGAACAGCCTTGCCGGTGCGAAGTGTGATCGTCCCCGATTTGTCAAAGGAGTCGTGGTTCAAAAGATAGACGACCTTTGTGTCCCGTGCAGAATGGACTTTCAAATCCAGTCCCCCTTGTCCTTGAATCTCAAACGTCGCTTCGGGCCATACCCCGGCGTCGTGCACGAGATCCACGATCGCCCTGCATGCAAGCGTGTCGCGGTTTCCATAGCAGCTCCCCCCGAGGGGAATCGCACTCAGAATGGCTCTGCCTTCGCCATAGGGATGAATGATGACCGCAGGAGCGCCATCGTCGACAAATCGTCCCGAGACCTCCACATCCTCCGTCGGTACGAGGTCATCCCGGAAGAACCTCCCTTCAACAACATACGTTGATGTGTCGGACAACGAATTCATCCTCACCGGGAAGAAACCGTTTTTCCCATCCCAATCTTTACGCCGCGCGCCGAACACTTCGTCCAATCCTGCGCCGGGACTCCTGCGGTAGGCAACATCGAATTCGTCAATGGTGGCACTCCGCGCGTCCGCAACGAGCCGGCCTCCCCGGCGAACATATTCCTTGAGCATTTCCGCGACCCCCCGTCGAACGACGACCTGGAATGGGAGGAAAAGAATGCGATAGCGTTCAAGCTGGTCGAGCGTTACCCCGCGATCCATGCGCACGAGGTCGACGGGGATATTTTCCTCATACAGCGCTTTAAACAACCCTGCGTTGCTCTCATACATGAAGTTCGTTGTCAACGGCTCCACCGTCTGCTCGAGGGTTTTCAGCAGTCCGACCATGTCCATGAGGATTGCCACGCGCGGTGTATCCAGTCTGGCCTGGAACAGGATGTCGCCGTGCTCTTTCAGCACGCGGCCGATTTCCTTCACGGCCTCGCCGCGTGGAGCGAGTTCACCTTCGAGCGTGGTCAGCCCTCGACCCAGCGATTGCCGGCCCCGTCTGAACGGCTCCCACTTCCAGAAAATGATCCCTTTGCAGTCGTTGGAGAATGCCGTCCACACCAGTGCGTTCATCGCCTTCTTGTCAAGGTATCCGTTCAGAGCGAAGCCGTTCTGCGCGAATGTATACATCTCCGTGAGAATGTAGTTCTTTGGCCCCGACGCGCAGCGGATCGTATTCAGTGCGAGATTCTGGAGCCACGCCGGGCACGGGAGGAGGTTGTGCGTGCGTTCCCAGCCGTCCGGATAGTAGGAGACACCGTTGATATCGTTGAACTCTGTGAATACCCAGTTATCGGTTGCATACCATCCGAACTTGCTGAAGTCTGCCCACGGCGTCCCCACAGGGTTGGCGTTCACCGGGTGCACGGTGTCGTACATGCGAAGCGTCGACCGCAAGCGCCCCAGCAATGATCCATCCAGCTCGTTACGGAAGAGCGCCCAGTCGATCTGCGGCATCGACGAATGCCAGTTGTCGGTGAGAAACGGCGACACCTCATCCCACGCGTGATATGCGTCTCCCCAGACCGTGCCCAGCCTCTCGATTGTCCCGTACTTTTCTCTGAGCCATTTTCTGAATGCCTCCACCGTTCGGTCCGATGTCGCATGATAGTGAGGCTCGTTCCAGAGATTGTAGAAACTGAGGGCCGGGCTCTTCCCATAACGCGTCGCCACAGCCTTGATATACGACTCGAGGAGAGGAGAGACTTTGGGATCCACAAAATCGACGTTGTCCCGATTGTTCTTCTCACCGTTGTTCAGGTTGTAGGCGTCCCAGAGACCGTCGATATCCTTGAATTTCCACGGCGGAAAATAGTAACTGCACTGCTCTTCTTTCAGGAGAATCGGAACGAAATGGAGGTCCGCCTCTTCGATCTTCCTGATCAAGTAGTCCGTCCGCGTCCAGCGCAGTTCCTGCTTCCCGGGATCCCACTGACTCATCGGAAAGATCATGATCTGGTCGAGATTCGCATCCCTGATTGCAGCGATATCCTTGTCGACTTGTTGAAAGAACTCCTGGTCGGTTGGATATTCCTCGTGAAAAACATTGTAGACTGTTCCCCAGATCATGTGGTGCTGTATCTGAGCTGGTGCTTCCGCGGCAAAAAACGGGAGCACAACGATGAGTGCGAGCGTCACACTATGCGGGCAATGCCGGGGCAAGTTCGTCTCTCCTGAGGAGGTGCGCATCGAATACTACGAGATGGGACCTTCACATTCAACCGGCAATTCGACGAAGCGGCGACGAAAAACTTTCTTCCTGGAGAAGGAACGCTTGCAAAGACAGTTTGCCGTCTTTATCTTCAAGACGACTTCGAGGCATAGAACCATGGATGACAGCAGCAAATACTCGCGGCGAGAGTTCCTCACCATAGCGGCACTGGGCGCAGGTTCCCTGACACTTGCCGGCAGCGGCCTGAGCATGTTGGAAGGATGCGCAAGTCCCGGCGGCACCGACAGGAACTTTCTCACCGACCCTGAATACCGGTTGATGGAAGCGATCGCGGAACAGATCATTCCCACCGATGAATGGCCGGGAGGGCGCGATGCAGGAGTGGCGAATTTCATCGACATCCAGCTTGCCGGCCCCTACAAGCGATTTCAGAGCGTCTATCGAAAAGGGTTGAAAGCAATCGAGGACTCCTGCGTCCAGAGCCACGGAGGAAAGTTCGAGGATCTGTCCTGGGATACCCAGACGAACTTTCTCCAGGACATGGAGGCGGGACGATTGAGCGGCGATGTTTGGGCTAACGGATTTGCCCCCAGATTTTTTGAGCTGCTTCGTTCACATTCCCTGCAAGGGTACTACGGAAGCCCGAGGCACGGTGGAAACAAGAACTTCGTGAGCTATAGGATGATGGGACTTGACGAAATCCAAACCGTCGGACAGAACCGCTATGGGGCATGACCTATGAGCAACTCTCACGTGAATGCCATTGTGGTGGGAGCGGGGGCGGGCGGCGGTGTTGTCGCGAAAGAACTGAGCGAAGCCGGGATGTCTGTTGTCCTCTTCGAGCGCGGAGATTGGGTTCCCTTTGAAGCGCACGATACGGACGAGCTCGTCTCACAACGGACGACAGTCTTGGGAAACGCTTTCGGACCCGACGACGAACACTATCGACGGGTCGTCGTCAACGCCGACGGATCGACGGTTACGGTGTTGCCCAGCGAGAACGATTACAACAATGTCGCCGCTTGTGTCGGCTCCGGCACGGTCAGCTACGGGGCGATGGCATGGAGATTCATGGCCGAGGATTTCCGTATGAAATCCATCTATGGGACGGTCGAAGGGTCCACGCTCGATGACTGGCCGATCTCTTATGACGACCTCGAACCGTGTTATGAGAAAGCCGAATGGGAAATCGGCGTCGCAGGTGATGCGGGTGGAAACCCGTTTGCGGCCCCTCGCCGGAAGCCCTATCCGATGCCGCCATTCGCGTACAACAAGGAAGCGAAGATGCTGGAAACGGCGATGGATGGGATGGGATTGCATCCGTTTCCGATACCCATGCTGAGGAATTCCGTCCCTTTCAACGATCGACCCGCGTGCGTTCGCCGACGTTCGTGCTGTGGCTTCGCCTGCCCGCTCAATGCAAAATCGGGGACACACAATACGGTCATCCCCAAAGCCCTGTCGACAGGCAATTGCGAACTTCGGACGAACTGCGTCGTGAGCGAAATTACGGTGACCGACTCGGGACGACCCAACGGCGTCATCTACTTCGATCGCGACAATCACAAGCAGTCGCAGACAGCAGATGTCATCGTCGTCGCCGCCTCGGCAACGGAATCTGCAAGACTCCTGCTGAATTCGACATCGAAGTTCTTCCCCTCCGGTGTCGGCAATCGCCACGATTGGGTCGGCCGGAATTTCCAGGGACATGCCTATACGGGCGCGTTCGGACTTTTTGAGGAAGACATCTTCGATGATGTCGGCCCGGGGGCGTCGATCGCCATAAGCGATTTCAGCCATCACAACGCTGGGATCATCGGCGGGGGAATTCTGGCGAACGAATTCACGCGTCTTCCCTATTTCTTTACCGCCATCCGCCCACCCGGCTCTCCCACGTGGGGCAAAGCACACAAGGCATTTCAACGGAAGTACTTCCGAAGGAACGTCCAGGTCGTTGGGCCGATCCAGGAGATGCCGGTGTTCGACTCCCGCGTCCAGGTCGACCCCTCGGTGCGGGATTTCTGGGGGATACCTGTCGTCCGCCTCTCTGGGACCCGTCATCCAAGAGATTTCGAAGGCTGCAAGTTCCTCTCAGGCAAGGCCGAGGACATCCTGAAGGCTGCGGGTGCAGCGATCACCTGGCAGAGTGTTGGCGGTCGGGGCCTGAGCGGCGGACAGCACCAAGCAGGGACGTGCAGAATGGGGAACGACCCGCTGACGTCGGTCACCGACAAGTACGGGCGCGTTCATGAGACGCCCAACGTATTCGTGGCGGACGCAAGTCTCCATGTCACCAACGGCGGCTTCAACCCCGCGCTCACCATCATGGCGTTGGGCTATTGGGTGGGTGGACATATTGCGAAGGAATGGAAGGGAGGGAACCGGTTTGCCTAGTCAACGCACCGATCGGAGCTCTCAACAGGCATGCTCATGAAATCTCCCCGCAGATTGTTGAATCGCATCGTAGTCATCGGAGGCTCCCTCCTCCTCGTGTTGGCCGGACTTGATGTGGTGTGGGACACCGCTTCGCCGCAAACGACGTGTGCGTCCTGCCACGAGATCGAAAGCTCATCGGCGGTCTGGGCGATGAGCGGCCACCGATCGTTCGGCTGCAAGGAGTGCCACGGCACGGCGTTCAGCAACGGGCTCCATAGCGTTCTTGAGAAAGGAAGCATGGTGGTCCACCACTTCACCGGCACCGCAGAGCAGGACGTGCGCCTCGACGAATCCCAGGTCGTGGAGATGATGGACAACTGCAAGAGGTGTCACGGCATGGAATACGCCAAATGGACGTCCGGCGGTCACTCCGCGACCTATGCGGCGATCTTTCTCAACGAAAAGCATAACGCCCGGGAGCAGCCGAACGCCGATTGCTTGCGGTGTCATGGGATGTATTTCGAGGGGACCATTCAGGACCTCGTTACGCCGGTCAGCACCAAAGGCCCATGGACGATCAAAACTCCCGGCGAGGCCCCGCGCCCTGCCATCCCTTGCCTCTCCTGCCACCAGATCCATCGACGGGGAACGCCCGCTGTAGCCCCGGACTATGCCGATCCCAAGAAGATTTTCTACGCGACGCCTACCGATTCGACGAACGTGCTCTATTACTATCGCTACGAAAAGACCAGCATCGAAGTGTCAGCGCTACCGGTGGTGACCGTTTACGACGGAGGAAAGGCAGTGAAGGGATCGACGGATCCACGGGAACGGGTCTGCTTGCAGTGTCACGCGCCGAACGCGTTTCATGCGGCGGGGACGGACGACGACAGAACACCACGCGGTGTGCATGAGGGGATCAGTTGCCTGGCATGCCACGACAGCCATAGCAACAGCGCGCGGCAGAGCTGCATCCGGTGCCACCCGGCGATTTCCAACTGCGGTTTGGATGTGACGAAGATGAATACGACGTTTGCCGACGGTAAGAGTCCGCACAATATCCATTTTGTGCGGTGCGAGGATTGCCACACGAAGGGGGTCCCGCCCAGGAAACGCCGGTAATTCAGCCTGGGAATTCGATCTGGAACGAAGTCCCGCCTGTTCTCTCCAGCCTGATCGTCCCCGAAATCTGTTCGGTCAGGGATACAATCAGCGTCATTCCCATCGACCGCATCTCGCGGAAATCCTTGTCGACAGGAAATCCCTTCCCATCGTCGCTGACGCGGAGCCGGATCAGCTCCGGGCCACCCCGTGAGAGGGTGACCGTCACCGATCCTTCCCGTCCGTCCGAAAATCCGTGTTTGAGCGCGTTGGTGACAAGCTCGTTGACGATCAGGCCGCAAGGGATCGCCGTGTCGATCTGCAGGCGGATGGGTTCGACCTGCGGCACGATGCTCACACCGCCCACGCCGAACGACCGACGGAGGTCTCTGGTCACCGCCTTGATATATTCGCCGAAGTCGACACTGGAAAGATTATCGGCCTGATACAGCTTTTCGTGGATGAGCGCCATGGCGCGGACACGCTGCTGGCTTTCGCCCAACAGTCCCCGGAGCTTCTGGTCCTGGACTTCCCCCGCCTGCAGGCTGAGCAGACTCGAGACCACCTGAAGGTTGTTCTTCACGCGATGGTGGATCTCCTTGAGCAACACCTCTTTCTCATGGAGCGACACCTTCACCAGTTCCTCCGCGCGCTTCCGCTCCGTGATGTCGATCGCGACGCCCAGCATCTGATCGGCCTTCCCTGATTCCGACACGATCGGGATCTTGATGACCTGCTTCCAGTGTTTCTCGCCCGTGCTGTCCGTGAACTCTTCCTCCGGATCGAACTTCTCCTTGAGGGTGTCCATGACCTGGAGGTCGTCCTGCCGGAACTTGTTCACCTGGTCCTTGTTGCTGTTGAAATCCGCGTCGGTCTTGCCGACGAGGTCCTCCGCCTCAGCCCCGTACTCGGATGCCAGGGCGCGATTCGCGAGCGTGAATCGTCCTTCCCGGTCCTTCGCGAAAATGAAACTGGGGTTAAGATCGATGATTGTTCGCAGAAACGATCGCTGGCTCTGCAATTCTTTCGTGCGTTGTTGCACCAGCTCTTCCAGTTGACGCCCGCGTTGCTTTAACGTCTTCACTCTCAACCGGAAGGCACCCGCGATGACGAGCGCCCCGGCGAACACGCAGAGGCCGTAGAACCAGATGGACTGGATGAACCGGGGAGCGACGGTAAACTCGAGGCTCGCCCCCTGCTCATTCCACACGCCGTCATTGTTGCAGGCGATCACGCGGAAGGTGTAGCGATCCGGACGCAACCCGGTGTAATAGGCAACACGACGGGTATCGGCATTGACCCAGTCCCGGTCGTACCCTTCGAGCCTATACTTGAAATGCACCCTGGTCGGAACAAGGAGACTGAGTGCTGTATAATGAATCTCGAATTTGTCACCTCCCGGCGGTATCGCGATGGCGCCGTTGAGAGGCACGTCGTGTTCGTCGACAACAAGATTCTCAATGAGCACCGGTGGAGGGATCGTATTCGTCTTCAGGGTCTTCGGGTCGATGACCACCGCGCCCTTCTTCGTGGGGAACCACAACCGGCCGTCCTGCGCCTTCCACCCTGCCGGTTGCCAGAGATTGAAACACTCATCCGTCTTCATCCCGTCGGCGGTTTCGAAGACACGGGTATGAAACGACGTAATGCGCTTCGCGGCGAAATCGTCCAGTTCCTTTCGGCTCACAAGGCCGATCCCTCTCGGGCTGCTCAACCAGAGGTCGCCGTTGTCGTCCGCCAACGCACAATCGATCTCATTGGTGAAGAGGCCGTCGCGAGTTGTATGGGGAATGAACTTGCCACTCATATATCGCGTCACACCGGCGTGAGGCGAGGTGAACCAGAGAGATCCGTGGTGATCATCAAGGATCGAATTCACGAAGACGTCCACCAGGCCGTCGGAGGTGCTGAAGCTCTGCATCTCCCCGTTCTCAATCCTCAAAAGGCCGTTTGACGTCCCGATCCACAGAACGCCGTCATCTCCGCAGTACATCGACGAAACATATTCCGTGGACGTGTACGGTCCGCTCTTGAGAAGGAACGGAGACAGACGACCGTCCCTGAACCTCCGGAGGCCGATCTCATCAATATAGATGAGAAGTCCTCCCTGGTCTTCGCCGATTGCGGTGATCCACCGGTTCGGCATTCCGCCCGCGGTATCGTACCGGGTGATGCGGGCGTTGTCGATCTTCTCTAACAAACCTGTTTGCCCGATCCAGATCGACCCGTCTTTGGAGAGGAATGCCGGCCCCACCGAGGTCTTGAGGACCGTGCTCTTTCCATTGGTCAGATGCGTGACCAAGGAGGAAACATCGCTGAGGAAGTACATGCTGCCGTCGGGGGCCTGAAGAATGCTGGAGACATGATCGCTGGCGAGACCCTCCTTTGTCGTAAAGGGGGTGATCGGAACATCTTTGAGCCGGTCGAGCCCCTCGGAGGTGCCGATCCAGAGACTCCCTTCCCGGTCTTCCAGAAGAGACGACACGTTGTTGCCGGTAAGACCGTCCACGGCAGTAAACGACGTCCATCGTCCATTCAGCAGCCGATTCAACCCACCGCTGTTCGTTCCCACCCAGAGATTACCGTCGCGGTCCTCGCATATGGCCGTGACATACGAATCGGTCATCCCTTCGGAGGTGGAGTACGCGCGGAAAGAATTTCCGTCATAGCAGAACAACCCGTTGAACGTACCGATCCAGATTCTCCCCTGATGGTCGACATACACCGACGTTGTCACCTGATTCCGGGTGCCAGCAGTGATGGGCACCTCCCGGGCTTCCCGCCCGTTTTCGAAAACGCGCAGGCCCCCATACGTCCCGACCCATAGTCGCCCCGCACGATCTTCCGCGAGTGAACTGATGTACTTCGGTTCAATGGGGATCGATGTGAATTCGCCGTTACTGAATCTGTACAGTCCCGATGATGTGCCGAGCCAGACATGTCCGTCTTGTCGCTCACACAGCGCGAGCGAATTCCTCGCCATAATTCCCTCGGCCTGCCCGTAGCGCCGTAGCCGGCCGTCCTTGAGGTAGCTCAACCAACTGTTGGCTGTTCCGATCCAGAGACTTCCGTCGTGCCCCTCGCAAAGCGAATAAATGGTTTCAGGGTTGTCTGCGTTCGATGTGTCTGTGGGAATGCGGGTGAACTGGTAGCCGTCGAACCGGAACAGTCCCGCGGTGGTGCCGAACCACAGGTAGCCGTCATGCGTCTGGAGGGAGACATGGACCCCGTTTGCAGGCAATCCGTTCTGGCGAAGCCAAACGTCATGGCCGTATTGGCTGGCCGATTTCAGAGGGTCAAGCGCCCAGGCGTTGAACGAGGGGAAAAAGAGATGAAAAAGAAATACAGCAACGATTGCCCGGGAAATACCCAGCGTGCTGCCTGCACGTGCATCCATGAAGCACCTTGTCGACTGAACTTCGTCCGCGGCCGACGGCGATGTTCTGCCGAGCCGCATTTGAGACAATCAATGACCCCCCCTCTTGGGTAGTGCAACAAACGTGCCTCGGGTCTGGATCCTTTGCCACTAACAATACCCACAATTTAAGGCGAAAATGGCACCTTTCTTTGTGCCGGAAGGTTTTGGTGAACCGGCATGTTTGGCATTCAGGTTAAAATTCCCGCTCGCAAGAACTTAGATCCCTCCTCCGGGCCAGTGATCGTGCAACCCGACCTTGTGGACGACCGTACTTGAAAATCCCGTCTCCCCAACGTAGTATAAGCAGGATTTCCTGCGGGATCCCATCCAAGGAGTGTTGAACACTGCACTCCGCGAATGCATCTGATTCCCATCGTACGAAATTACTACAGGGAGTTTCTGCAATGAAGCGTCGCGCTCTCGTCCTGTTTGCCTTGTCCCTTGCAGCCTCGCCACTGCTATTTGCCGCCGCACGCATTCACGTGTGGGAGAAGCAGGAGCTTGCCTTCACCGCTGCCGGTTCCTACAAGAATCCCTACACGGACGTCACCGTCTGGATCGATCTTACCGGGCCCGGCTTCAGCAAGCGGGTCTACGGATTCTGGGACGGTGGGCGGACTTTTCGTGTGCGCATGGTCGCGACACAGCCAGGCACGTGGTCCTGGAAGAGCGGTTCGCATCCCCTCGATGACGGTCTTGCCGGCAAGGGAGGAACATTCACCGCCGTTTCATGGACCGATCAGGAGGAGAAGGAAAATCCGACAAGGCACGGGTTCATTCGCGCGACGCTGAACCAGCATGCGCTGCAATACGACGACGGCACGCCGTTCTTTGCCATCGGCGATACCTGGTACGCGGTCGGGACGAACCGCTTCCGCTGGTACGACGACACACTCGAACGTCCGATCGGGCCCACCGCGGGGTTCAAGGACTATGTACGATATCGCAAAGCGCAAGGGTACAACTGGGTCAACGTCATCGCCGCGTTTCCCAATTGGATCACTGACGACAAGCCGTGGCATCTTGTCATGAACGATTCGGCGCACACCACCGTCCGTTCGGCGTGGGTCGAGTTCGGCACCGGGAGCGCCAAGAATATGGATAACGAAGGCGGCCGGCCCTTCCTCTTCCCCGGGAAGGTCCCGGGGTACGAGAACGAGTTCCCCGATGTGAACCGTATCAACCCCGTGTATTTCAGATACCTCGACCGCAAAATCGACTACCTTAACGCCAACGGCTTCGTTCCGTTCATTGAAGTCTCCCGGCGTGATGCCGGGCTCTGCTGGTACAAATACTATGGATGGCCTGAATCATACGCGCGATTCATCGAATATATCTTTGCCCGGTACCAGGCGAACAACACCATTCTCAGCCCGATTCATCTCGACATCATCGACGAAACTGTGAGCCCCGCGGACTACACCGCCGCCGTCGATCTCGTTATGCGAAAATTCGGCCCTCCGCCATTCGGCACTCTGCTCTCCGCCAACGCGAATCCCTCGACGCTGGAAAATTGGGGAGACCATTCGTGGGTCACGCTTCACCAGATCGGCAACATGCGAGAACACAACAATTACTGGTACCTGACCGAGATCTTCGACCTCAGAGATCCCAGGCCCGCCTTAAATGGAGAGCCGTATTATGCCGGCTACCGTGACGCTCGCGGCCCGGGAGCGGCCAACTACACCCGCGGGGCAACAGGGGGCTCGCAGCTGGACGACGCGTTTGTTCGATCGGGAATGTACGGTAGCTTTCTTTCAGGAGGACTTGCGGGTCACGTCTACGGCGCCGAGGGAATATGGGGGGCGGACATCGAACCGACGGCGCCGGTGCATATGTGGGAAGCATTTCAGTGGCCGTCGGGCGCACAGATGCAGTTTCTTCGGACGTTTGCCTTCTCGATTGGTCGTCGCTATCAGGACCTCGTTCCGATCGCCGACCTCGTATCGCCGAACAAGACTTCTGTCATTCTGGGGTACCAGCAGTGGGCTTATTGCGCTCGGACCGATGACAGGGAGATTTTTCTAGCCTACTTCGAACGGGGGTGCCCGCAGGCGCAAATCCGTGGCGCCAGGTTGAACAGCACGTACTCTGCGGAGTGGTTCAATCCTCGCAATGGGACGTGGTCGGGAGTGGGAGAGGGCAAGGTCACTTCCAACAAAATCGGCATCATCGAGCTCCCGGCTTTCCCCGATAGCACAGACTGGGCCCTCAAGCTGGTGCTCGTCCGGAATTAGACCTGCACTGTTTCTACACCCACCCTCGCAGTTTGCATGCCTGTGCCACGCGGGCCACTGCCACAACCATGGCGGCCATTCTCGGATGGACCTTTTTTTCCCGCACTGCGTCCTGGACGGTTCTGTACGACTTTGCGAGCCGGGCGTCCAGCCGCTCATGCACGGTGTGTTCATCCCAGAAATACGAATAGCTGTCCTGGACGATCTCGAAGTACGATACGGTCACGCCGCCGGCGCTCGCGAGAATGTCGGGAATGACATGGATCCCTTTTTTGTGAAGGATCATGTCCGCCTCCGGCGTCGTGGGTCCGTTTGCCAGCTCGCAGATCACCCGGGCCTTGATCACATCGGCATTGTCTTTGGTAATGGAATTCTCGAGCGCGGCCGGATACAGGATCTCAACATCCAGTTCGAGCAGGGACTCCCGCTGAATGGGCGTTGACCCGGGGAAGTTCAGGACGGAACCTGTCTTCAGCTTGTGCATCACCAGCTCCTTCGGATCCAATCCGGACGGGCAATAGATGGCGCCCCGGGAATCGCTGACCGCAATCAATCTCCCTCCCCCCAGGATCTCCTGGTGCAGGAGGGCTGCCCGCTGCCCCGCGTTGCCGAACCCCTGGATCGCGTAGTTGCGAGTCGGATCGAACCCGTGCATGGCACATGCCTCGCGCACGGCGATGACTCCCCCACGGGCGGTCGCGTCCCGGCGGCCTTCCGTTCCGCCGACCTGCTGCGGCTTGTCCGTCATGACCCCCGGATGGTGCCCTCGCGTCATGGTTTCGTACTCGTCCATCATCCACGCCATCGTTTGCGGATTCGTATACACATCGGGAGCCGGGATGTCGCGGTCTTCGCCGATGAGTTCCGATAGCCCGCGAACATACTCGCGCGATAGCGCCTCCAACTCGCGTTCAGACATCTCTTTCGGATCGCAGCGGATCCCACCCTTGGCCCCTCCGAGCGGCAGGTCCATCACCGCCGTTTTCCAGGTCATCCACGAGGCAAGGGCCCTGATCGTATCGATGGTTTCATCGGGATGAAAGCGGATTCCTCCTTTCGCCGGTCCCCGGGCATGATTGTGCTGGACCCGATACGCGTGAAAGATCCTGGCTCTCCCGGAGTCCATCTTCACGTGCAGGGTAAATGAGAACTCCCGCTGGGGCCACCGCAGGAGCTCGATCGTCGCTTCGTCGAGGTGAAGCAATCGGGCGGCCTCCGTGACATGTTGCTGGGCGACGGCGAATGAATTGTAGGATTCCATAGATCAGTGGCCCGATGGTGGTGGTTTGATCCCTGACGGCGGGGTCTTCTGTTCTTCGTCGTCGACATCAAGAATGATCCGGTACCAGCAGTTGCGACACATGAGAGCCCGATCGACGCTCAGCAGAACCTGTTGCCACGGGCTCAGCTTGCGCCCGCAATGAGGGCAGGCATCATAGACCCGGCGGTGCTGTGTGCGTTCATCGTCTTCCATGATTGCTCCCCGGTTTGAGCACGATGCCGATGCCTTGATGTCCGTTGATCTTGATTGTCAATGGTCTCTCACACCGGACACGGCGGGTAAATGCAAGAGCCTCGTACGGCTCCTGCGCGAGGAGCCAGTCCCAGTCGACGAACCCCTGGGTGTCATCGGACCCAATGGAGAAGTAGCCGACCATGAATGAGGTGATATTCTGGAAGAAGTGGGATCCCTGGGACGGGGCGACCGAGAGTTCTTTGAAGCTCGCTTCCACGATGGCCTTCGCCCCTGCGATTTGCTCCCATGTGACCGGGATCCCGAGCCAGGGATCAAGCGATCCCCAACGTCCCAGTCCGACAAGAAGGTAGGGGCGGTGTTCGGCGATTAACTCGCGGTTGAACCGGCTGACTTCCTGGGCAATCTCACGGCTCTTAGCCCTTTCGAACAGCCTATAGTCCACGACGACAATGTCGCGGATGTCTTCGATCAGGCCATGTCCCAAAACCTGGGAGCTCCTGCAAACGACATCGCGAGGATCCACCACGCCGACCTCAAGTTCCTCCGGCTCGCGTTGCACGACCAGCGGCCGCATCTGCAGAAGGGCAAACTCCCTGGGTTGACCCTGCGGAACCGACATCCGCACGGCAAACTCGATTTCGACCGGTGTCCCCATTCCCCACGTCCCCATGTCGAGGAGGAGGTCGATGATGTCCGCAATCGGGAATACCTTGTGCTTCAGGACCGGGCTGAAAGTGACCACGCGAATGCCGGTTCTGGAAAGCCCGTCCGTGATGGTGTCGTTGTCAGAAGAGAATGTCGAGCCGACGAAACGCAATGGACCGTCCTGTTCCGCCACCTCGAGCGGAAACCGTTTCACCAGCACATCGTGAGTCTCAAACCCGGGATCGGTGGCCGCCGCGAGATCCAGGGCGAAGAAATCCCGCTGACTGGTGTTGATCGACTCCTCGGTGGTGTAGAATTGAATGAGATCGGTAGGGTACCGCGGGCAAAAGCGTACGGTGTTGCCGCCGTCCACCACCATCTTCCCGAGGCCGAGGGCGGCAGAGACGATACCGTCCGCGGGTTTTGCCGGCGCGTACGGATAGAAGTTGTAGGACTTTGCGACCCCCGAGAAATCAGGATAGAACCGCTCGTCATGGCGTGTGCCGGCCATGCGTTGCACGATCACCGCCATCTTTTCCTCTTCGAGGCGGTACGAAGTCACTCCGATATACTCCTTCGCACTCTGATAAAATGTTGACGCGTACACGCGCTTGATGCTGCTCAGGAGATCGTTCAGCCGCACCAGCGGATTCTGATGCTGGTTCGGGATCATGTACGTTTCATACACACCGGCGAATGGATGATATTGCGAATCCTCGAGGAGCGAGGAGGAGCGGACCGCCAGCGGAGTACGGATGATGTCAAGAAATGCCGCGAGCTCGCCGAGGATCGACTCGGGGAAAGTTGGGGCTTCCAGAAAGCGTCTGGTGATCTCCCGATCGTCCGTACAGGTGATGGCAAATTCCCGCAATCCATTCGCATCCACGAACTCATCGAAGACATCGGTCCCGATCACGACCGCGCACGGGACGGAAATCACGATGTCCTCAAACCGGTCGCGCACAGCATAGTCGTTGATGATGGTGTTGACGAAGCCGAGGCCGCGGGCTTTCCCTCCGAGCGATCCCCCGCCGATCCTGGCAAAACTTGTCTCGGGGTCGAATGTCTCCTTGGCGAAATCCGCGATGATGCCGCGCTGTCGGATGTTCCGGTACTGGTGCAGCGATTGGATGAGGTCGCGACGGAGAGCGGCGGCATTCGGGTAGTCGCTGACCTTTCTCGGACGGAGCTGGTGCGCGAGCCAGAACTCCGTCCGTGCCTTCAACCAATTGGAAAAATGGTTCCGCTCTCCATGATAGACGATGCTTTCATCAGGAGCGATTTTGAGCTGCTCTTCGAGACTCCGAAGATCCGTCGCCCTGCCGACCTCCACACCTTCGGTGGTCCGGAAGACAAAATCGCCGAAGCTGAAATGCTCAACCATGAATTGCCGCAGCTCGTTCAAAAAGAGCGAGGAACCCTTCATGATGAAGGAAGCACCCAGAACATGTGCCTGCGCCCGATTTTCCTCCATGTTGGAGAGCATGAGGACCGCAAGATCCTGCTGATCGTCCTTTACACGGCGCACAAGTTCAAGCCCGGCCTCGGCGTCTTCTTTTCCCCTGTGCGGGAAGTCGATGTCCGTGATGATGCCGAGCAAATGCTCCTTGTACGTCTCGTAGTCTTTCCATGCCTCCTCGAATGTCGAAGAGAGGAGGATCTTCGGCCGCGCCCTCATCCTCAGGAATTTGTGCGTCAGGTTGATTCCTTCGGCGATCAGGCGCTGTGATTGTTTCAGGATTTCCGTGTAGATGCTCGGCAGGATCGACGAATAGTCCTTGATGTTGTCTTCGACGACCATGATCACCTGAACGCCGACCAGCTTCGTATCGTGTTCGACGTTCATGCGATCCTCGAGGGATTTGACGATCGCAATGATGATCCGGAAGTCTCCCTGCCAGATCGCAATCAGATCAAAGACCGAAGTGTCTTTGGTGAGAAGGAGATCCTTCAGCTCCCGGTTGTCGTACGCGAGAAGCACCACCGGGATGTTCAGTCCCGACTGCTTCACGAGACGAGCAAAGTCCAGGGCGTGCATATCGTCGATGTGCAACGTCGTGATGATCAGATCAAACCGCCGCTCATCCTTGGCGAGCTGGATCGCATCCGCACCATTCGAGACGCGGGTCAACTCCGGAGAATGACTGAGGTTGAACCCTTCGTACTCGTTGCGGATCAGCTCGTACAGGCGCCCATCTTCCTCGAAGAGATACAGATCGTACAGGCTCGACACAAGGAGAATATCACGGATGCGGAGACGCATCAGGTTTTGAAAACCCTGGAAGCGGTTCCCGTAGCCGTGCTCCACCCAGAGCGGGTCGAACGTCTTCGAAGTATCAACGAAATCGATGGGCATGGGTGCAGGTTCGATCACGCGGTAAAGGACTTAGTTGACCCCTTGATCCATCATGGCATCGGCGACTTTCAGGAACCCCCCGATGTTTGCTCCATTGACGTAATTGCCGGGCGTGCCGAACCGATCTGCCACCTCAACGCATGTCCGGTGAATGCTGCTCATGATCATCCGCAACCGGGTGTCGACTTCCTCCCGGGTCCACGGGAGACGCATGCTGTTTTGCGCCATCTCCAGCCCGGACACCGCGACGCCGCCGGCATTGGCCGCCTTCCCCGGACCATAGAGGATTTTGGCATCGAGAAATTGCTTTACCCCTTCCAGGGCGGTCGGCATATTGGCGCCTTCAGCAACGACGTACACGCCGTTCTTAATGAGGTTGGCTGCGTCAATCCCGTTGACCTCATTCTGAGTCGCACTGGGGAAGGCGCAATCGGCCTTGTGGTTCCACAGCGGATTGTAATTCATTTTTGGATCCACGGGGGTGTACACAGAACCCTTGTATTTGGCCGCATAGTCCTCGATTCTGCCGCGCCGCACGTTTTTCAGATCCATCACGAACGCCAGCTTGTCCTTCGTCACTCCCTGCTCATCATAAATATAACCGTTGGAATCGGAAAGTGTGACCACCTTGCCGCCAAGATCGAGGATCTTTTCGACGGTGTACTGTGCGACATTTCCGCTTCCGGACACAAGGCAGATTTTTCCTTCAAGAGTCTGGCGTCTGGTCGACAGCATTTCGCTCGCGAAATACACACATCCGTACCCCGTCGCTTCGGGTCGAATAAGAGACCCTCCCCAATTGAGACCCTTTCCCGTGAGAACGCCGGTGAATTCGTTCCGAAGCTTCTTGTACCGCCCGAACAGGAAGCCGATTTCCCGCCCTCCGACGCCGATGTCGCCTGCGGGAACATCCGTATCAGGCCCGATATGGCGGTGGAGCTCATCCATGAACGCCTGGCAGAACCGCATGATTTTCAAATCGCTCTTTCCCTTGGGGTCAAAATCCGACCCTCCCTTTCCGCCGCCCATGGGGAGAGTCGTCAGGCTGTTCTTGAACACCTGTTCGAAAGCGAGGAATTTCAAAATGCCAAGCGTCACCGAGGGATGGAATCGGAGCCCGCCCTTATATGGTCCAATCGCGCTGTTCATCTCGATGCGGTAGCCACGGTTGATCTGAATCTCACCCTGATCGTCCACCCATGCGACGCGGAAGGTGATCACGCGCTCCGGCTCGATGATACGCTCGAGGATGCGCGCCGTCCGATATTCAGGATGGCGCTCGAGAAGGATCGCCAGTGATTCGGCCACTTCTTCGACAGCCTGATGGAACTCCGGTTGCGCGGGGTTCTTCGCTTTGACTTCTTCCATAAGATCACGAACATACGGTGACATGGTTCCTCCTGCGACGAAATGTGCGGTTGGATTGGCCCGCGCGTCCACGCGTACGCGGGTCGCTGTGGAACGAGATGTGACGAACGGTGGTTGATGTGTTGGTCATTGCATTGAACGACGTACGACAAGGTTCAGGGTTCAGGCTTCAGGATGACTCCTTTGTTCCGGTAGCCGTTGATCTTCACCGTCAGCGGACGCTGAAACTGCAGGTGGCGAGTATAGTGCCCTTCTTCCGCCGTCCGGCATCCGCGCATCCACTCCCAGTCGATGCAACCCAGGGGCGGAGACTCGCTCACCGTGAAATACCCGATGCGAAACGAGGTAATGTTCTGAAAGAAATGGGATCCCTGCGACGGAGTCACCGCAAGGTCTTTGAAGCCGGATTCCACGATGACACGGGCCCCTGAGATCTGCCCGTACGTCACCGGGATCCCCAACCAGCGGTCGAGACTTCCCCACCGACCGACACCGATCAAGATGTACGGCCGCCCCGCTTTGACAAGACTCTCGTTGAACTCCGCAACTTCGTTTGCAACGACTTCACTTTTCCCCCGGTCGAATGTCTGGATGTCGACCACAACGAGATCGCGAAGCCCCGTAATCACCCCGTTGCCCAAGACCTGCTCGCTCCGGACCAGGAGTGATGCAGCAGGAACGGACTCCACATCAAGCTCTTCCATCTCGAGACTCAAGACGAGCGGTCGGATTTGCAGCAGGGAAAATTCCTTCTTCTCGCCGGGCGCTGTGCTCAGGTTCGCCGCGAATTCGATCTCCACGTGGGTGCCCATTCCCCAATGACCGAGGTCAAGCACTGCCTCCATGATTTCCGGCAAGGGGAAGATCTTGTGTTTGAGAATAGGAGCGAAGGTGACGACACGTCTACCACTCCGTGCAATGCCATCGTATACCGAATCGTTCTCCCGGGAATAAGTGGATCCGACAAAGAGCAGTGTCTGGTCCCGTTCTGCTTTCTCGAGGTCATACGTCTTCACAAACGTCGCAGGGTCGTCGTTTCCCTGGAGGGCGAACGAACCGTTCAAATCGAGCGCCGCGAAATTCTGTTGAGCATTTTGAATGGTCTCCAGCGTGGAAAAGAACTGGAGGAGATGGCGCGGGTACTTCGGACAGAAGCGCACGGTGTTCCCGCCTTCCACGACGGTCTTCCCCAGGCCAAGGGCCACCATGACGATGCCGTCATCCGATTTCTGTGGTGGGATGGGATAGAAGTTATATGACTTCGCAACGCCGGCGAACTCCGGGTAGAACGTTTCTCCGTGGGCCGATCCCACCATCCTCTGGATGATGACCGCCATCTTCTCTTCTTCGAGCCGGTAGGACGTGGCTGCCATGTACGCCTTCGCCTTTGTCGCAAAGGTTGAGGCGTAAACGAGTTTGATGCTGTCGAGGAGCTCCCGAAGCCTGACCGCGGGGTCAGGATGATTGTTCGGGATCATGAATGTATCGTAGACCCCTGCAAAGGGCTGGTACTGCGAATCTTCCAGGAGGCTGGACGACCGTACGGCCAGGGGAACATGGACGATCTCGAGGAACATCCGGAGCTGTTCCAGAATATCGTGCGGGAAATACTCCGCACAGAGAAATTTCTTTTGCAGAGCATGATCGTCCGTGCAACTCATGGCAAACGATTCAAGACTGTTCTGCGCGAGGAACCTGTCGAAGGCATCCGTCGCCACGACGATCGCCGACGGGACCTCGATGCGCACGTCTTCAAATCGGCCCGCAACGCCGCTCTGGCTCATCAACAGATTCAGGAATCCGAGGCCGCGGGCCTTTCCACCCATCGACCCCGTTCCGACCCGGGCAAAGCTGTTCTTCACATCGAATGAATCCCGTTGGAATTCCGAGACCACACCTCGCTTGCGTGCCTCCCGGTAGGTGTTGAGGGCGCTCAGGAGATCCCCGCGAAGATCCTCCACAGAGGCAAAGTCTTCCGGGCGCCTCGGTCGAAGGTGGTACGCCAGCGAGAATTCCGTCCTGGCCTTCAGCCAGTTCGAGAAGTGATTCTGTCGCGCGTGGAAGAGAATGCTCTCGCCCGGAACGATTCGGAGCTGCTCCGCCAATCCGGAAAGATCCCGCGCCCTGCCGACCTCCTCTCCTGTCGGCATCCGGAAAACAAAGTCCCCAAAGCCAAACCGCTCCAGCATGAATTGCCGGAGCTCATGCAGCAGGCGGGGAGACGTCTTCACAAGGAAGTCCGCATCGATCTCCTTTGCCCTCCCGGCAAACGCCGGATTGCTCGACTGGAGGAGGATAGGGATATCGGCGTGACGGGACCTCACGCGCACGGCGAAATGGATTCCGCCCTCCGGATCGCGCCCCCCGTCCCGGAGAATGTCGATGTCGGAAATAATGGCGAGGATATAGTTCTCGTACTGCTCATAGAACCGCCACGCCTCTTCGTACGAACTACAAAAGAGGATTTTCGGCCGGGCTCGCTGACGCAGGTAACGGTGCGTGAGATTGACTCCTTCGGCGATGAGGCGGCGAGATTGGTTGAAGACTTCGGTGTAGATCAAAGGCAGGTAGAGCGAAGCGAAATTCACATTGTCTTCTACGAGGATGATCGACTGGACACCGACCGCCGTGGTGTCCTCGGCCACGTTCGCGCGGTCTTCGATCGACTTGATGATCGCCACGAGCAGGCGGTAGTCGCCTTTCCAGATAAATACCTGGTTGAAGACCGAAACGTCGGCGGCTTGCATGAGCTCCTTGCGTTCCTGGTTGTCATAGGCAAGAAGGACTATCGGCGTCTGCGGGGAGATCTGCCGGATCGCTGCGGCCAGACGGACAACGCGCATGTCCTCGACATGGATCGTCGTGATCACAAGATCGAAATGCTCGCCGCTTCGAAGGAGATCCAGGGCCTCCCGGCCGCTGGTGAGGTTGGTGACTTCGGGGAGGTGACTGAGGTCAAGGGCCTGGAATTCGCGCCGGATGAGCTCGTGCAACTGCCCATCCTCTTCAAAGAGGTAGCTGTCGTACAGGCTCGAAACCAGAAGGATGTCTCTGATCTTGAAGCGGATCAGACGCTGTAGAGCCTTCAGGCGGCTGCCGTACAGATCCTCGTCGTCGGGATGGTGAATGCCACCCACGAGAGAAGGCTCCATGGTCTCTCCCTTCGGCAATTGCGGAGCATGAGACTTCCGGAAATTCGATCTGCAGACTGCACGTACGCGAGAGATGTCGGCACGCACGTCAAACGCATCGAGTTCAGAGAAGCAGGCGCCGAACAGCGGCAAGCTGTGGGAAGAAAAGGTGGGAATGGCCGTCGTCGTCCGGTTCTGGGTGGGCCGGAGCGATGAGCGGGGATCGGACACCAGGATCGCTGGTTGTTCGACGCGGGATATCTTTGAAAGAACGCAACCCTCAGGACTCGCAACAACCTGACCAGACGAATTGATTGCACACCACTGCAGGCCGTCCGGTCTCGTGCTTAGGAAATGAAACGCTGTTGCGATGCCGCTGGAGAAGTCGTGCGAGAAGTTAAGAGAAAATGGCCGACAGAGTCAAGTGAAGCGCCGCCGGGGGGAGCGGCTCCACACCGGAAAGTAGTCGGCAGAGACGGCAGACTCAAACAATGGCTGCAACATCAAGGGATGCAAGTCCGTATTATTGCTGGTGTTGCACCACCTACAACCGACTTTCTTCATCCCTTTCTCAATAAACCTATCAATGGCAGAACACATTTGTCCCTGGTGGCTCGGGTATGCCCTGGCCAATCCTCTTCGGAAACTCATCAACAACCCCGACAGTATACTCAAGCCGTTCGTTGCGGAGGGAATGCGAGTGTTGGAGGTCGGACCCGGCATGGGATTCTTCAGCGTTCCGATAGCCCGCCTCGTCGGTCCCCGCGGCCGACTCTATT
Organism: Bacteroidota bacterium; assembly: GCA_035506295.1. Taxonomy (GTDB): domain Bacteria; phylum Bacteroidota; class Ignavibacteria; order UBA10030; family UBA6906; genus DATJPR01. The sequence goes on from DATJPR010000189.1 coordinate 23,859, forward strand.
GTGTGGACGTTCAGCAGAAGATGATCGACGGCCTGAAACGACGTCTGGAGAAGAAAGGGGTGATTGACCGTGTGGAAGCCCGCGTTTGCCCGGGAGATTCCCTCGCAATCGACGACCTTCGTCAGTCGATCGATGTTGTCCTGGCGATTGCCGTGATCCACGAGATCCCGAGAGCCAACCAATCGATTGCCGAAATGGCGGGCGCGTTGCGATCAGGCGGGAAAATGGTCATCTCCGAGCCCGCAGGACATGTGACCCCAGCCGGTTTTGCCGAGACCACGGCCCTGGCACGGAACTGCGGCCTGCTGGTCATCGCAAACCCTGTTCTCCGAGGGACCCTGTCGGTCGTTCTGCAGAAACTGTGACCGATGTTCTCAGAAGACGAAGCTGCCCGTGAGCGTGACGCCGTACTGTTGCGTCCTGCTTGCGGGTTCGTAAATGTACGCGTACTGCTGCCCGAGGATCACTTCAGGAGAATTGTTGCTCTGGCCGATCGCAGAATATTCATACCAGAACGTCACGGCGAGCCCCCAAAAATCCCGCGACGTGTATTCCACTGGAAGCGCGACGTGCCATCCCACTTTGTTCCCAAGAGTGAGCGTCGGGCTGTCGAACTGCGGCAGCGCTATCGCAATCGACCCCGACACCATGATCCGGCAGGCTGCATCAAGCGCAAGGCTCCAGTGGCGATCGAAGGCTAGCCTGCACTTCAGGCCGACGGGAATGTAACTCCAGGAATACTCCTCGCGGTACCCCTGCAGATCGTTGTGGTTCGAGATATCCCGCCTCCAGAATCTATATCCGTAGCCGCTGTAAGGTGTGAGATCCAGAGAGGAGCCGCCAATCCGGTAGAACGTGAAGCCGGCGTCGACCTCGAACCGGGAAAACCAGTCGCTGGTATTCTCCGTGAAGTCCTTCGACTGACCATAGAAGTCAGTTTCATTCGATCCGTATTGCGTCCCGCTCGGGGAGAAATCCCACTGCGCCCGACCCCAGAGGGGCAAAGATTTCCCTCCGTCAAACTCATATCCAAATGCGACGCCGAACAGCCACCCGTTCTCTGTGCTCTTTCCAGGAGGGTCCCATTGTTCCTCGTAGTCGAACGAGTGAAGGATCATGGAGAGCGACAGCTTCTGCGTCGGAGAGGCCGGCGGAGACGGCGATGCGGCCAGCGCTATGCTGCAACTGAACAGAAGAAGGACGAGAGGAGAGCGTACCATGGTCTGACCCTCGATGATGGCGTGAGGAACAACAACACGGCTCAGCGGTGGGGGTTGCCCCGTGCGGGGTCCTGCTGGCGAAGGATTCTTCGAAGTTCAGACTCGACGAGGCGAAGGTCTTCGTCGAGGAAATGACGTGAGAACCTCCGGGCGCGGCGGACGTCATCGTCGTCGATGTCCCCGACCACCAGGTCCTGGTCGAACAATTTGGCAGCGACCTCATTCTCACCGTCAGGCGAGACGATTTCCGATCCGCCCCAGAAACTCACGCCATCTTCGATGCCGACGCGATTGCAGAACACGAGGAAGACCGACAGCAGACGGGCGAGAGCGCGGTGGTTTTCCCCGTTCGCGGTCGCGATCGCCGGAATGGCGCCGGGCCCTGCCACGCGCGTCGGGCTGGCAACGAGCGTGATGATGGTCGTCGCGCCGTCGGCGGCGAGCAGATACGGCAGGGAAAGGTGCCACAGGTCTTCGCAGATCAGGACACCGATGCGTCCGACCGACGTGTCGATGGCCTGCACGCTTCTGCCGGCGCTGAAGTAGCGAAGCTCTTCAAACATCCCGTATGTCGGCGGGTAGATCTTCCGGTGAACGGTCCGCATCGTCCCTCCCTCGATGAGGAAGGCCGAGTTGTAGATGCCATAATCCTCCCCTTCCGATATTCCTCCGACGAGGAGCGAGATCCCCTTGCTCAGATCGAGAAGCGGTGCAAGGCTTGACGGCGGACTGGACGGCCTGAAGCAGAGTTCCCAGTGCATGTCCTTGACCGAGTACCCCGTCAGACTGAGCTCCGGGAACACTGCGAGCTTTGCGCCCTGAGCACGCGCGCGCTCCGCGAACGCGGCGTGCGTCTCGACGTTCTTTGCAATATCGCCGAGGACAGGATCAATTTGTGCGAGGGCGAGACGGGTGGTCATTCGGATAGATCGAACATACGGATGTCACGGATGTAGGGAATCGTCTTGTCGCTCTTGAGTTCCTTGAGCTGGGAGATCTTCTTCTCGATCCGCTGCAGGTTGTCTCTGATGATCACCAGATACGACGTGAGTCCGTCGTTGGTGTGCGCCTCCATGAGCTGGTTCACGCGGAGGGCCATCACGTCGAGGGGGCCGCGGAGATCCGTGGTCATCTTCCCCACCATTTCCTGGATCGCCTCGAGGCGCTTTCGTGTCACCTCCAGGCTCACCCGTTGTTCTTCGAGCCGTTGCTGCTCGATCACTTTCAGGATGGTCCCGGGGAGCACCGGCGTCGTTGCGTCCTCCTTCAGGAGATAGTCGGCCACCCCGAGCTTCAGCACTTCGACGGCAAGATCGAAATCCTTGTTGACCGTAAGAAAGATGATCGGAACGTTGACACCCTGCGACCGAAGCGATTTGGTGATCTCCAACCCGTTCTGGCCGGGAAGAAAATAGTCCATCAGGATCACGTCGAACGGGCCGTCGTTCCTGACTGCGGCTTCCGCGCTCACGCTGTCCCCGCGCCACGTCACGGTGAATTTCTGGGGTTGGTGCCTCCGGAGAAACACCTGCACCAGCGTGGCGAAATCGCGATTATCGTCGACCAGGAGAACCTTGATGGTGCTTGACGACTCCATAGCCCTATTTAGCCGTGGTGGTTGTCCGGCGCGGAACGGAGAAGGAGAAGCGCGTCCCTTGTCCGACAGTGGAATCGACCCAGATCTTCCCGCCGTGTCGCTCCACGATCTTTTTGACGATCGTGAGGCCGGCGCCCGTTCCCGGGAAGACTTCTGCCGGGTGCAGTCGTTGGAAAATGACGAAGATCTTCTCGAAATATTCCTGGGGAATGCCGATGCCGTTGTCCGCGATACAGAACGTATAAAACTCCCGCGAAGTCTCCACGGAGATGGTCACACGCGGGTGTTCGCTATTGTTGAACTTGATCCCGTTCGATATCAAATTCCGGAAGACCAGTCCCAGTTGAGTTCCGTTGTAGTGGACCGACGGGAGGGAGTCGGGAACCTCCACCGTAGCGCCGCGTTCCCGGATGCGGTATTCGAGGTCGCGGAGAACCGCGCTGACGACCTGCTTCGCATCGACCGTCGAAGTTTCGTAGCGCGCCCGGCCCACCCGGGACAACGTCAAAAGATCATCGATCAAACGCTTGAGCCGCTCCGTTGCTTGAACGATCGAGCGGAGGTAGTCGACCGCCTCGGCATTCAGTTCGCCGGCGAACTCTTGCTGCACGACGGTGCTGTATCCTTCGATCGTGATCAGCGGCTCTTTCAGGTCGTGCGAAACGACGTACGTAAAATCGTCAAGGTCGCGGTTGCGCGCCTCGATTTCGGCCGCCTTCTCCAGCGTATCTTCATACAGGACAATACGATCGAGCGCTATGCCCGCCAAAGTACCAATACTTTGCGCGAGACGCAAGTCGCTCTCCTCGAAGGATGCATCCGACGATCGGCAGACCGTAAATACGCCGTGCATGAGATCTTTGCCACGCACACTGACCGCAATACACTGACGGGAATCGCCTTCCCCCTCGTGGATCCCCTCACCTCTATCGATCAGCAAGCGGTCCTGTTCCCGGATCTCCGAAGGTAAGAGGCGCCCGCCGCCTGTCACGAACACGCGCGACGCGCGGAGTGCACCGTCATTCCCCGTTGCCGCGTACACGAACCGATCGTACTCGACGGAGTGGAGGACCTCTTCCGCGATCACGGCGATGACATGTTCGCTGTCCAGCGCTCCCGCGAGCGACTCTCCCACCTTCGAAAGCGCCTGGACGCGATGCACCTGGGCCTGAATTTCGCCGTACAAGAGAGCATTCTGCACTGCAGGCCCGAGCTGATCCGCGATCGGCTGCAGCACGCTGATGTCGTCGGGGGCAAACATCGTCTTCGTCTTTCCCGCGAGCTCGAGCGTGCCGATCACTCGTTCCTTGAGGATGACCGGGATGCTCATGTACGATGCGAATCCCGAGAAATAGCCGGGAAGCGTGTCACCGCTTTCATCCATATCGTTGTAGAGCACGGGCTCCCGCGTCTCGATGACCCTCTGCGCCGGCGTTCCTTCAACGGCCGCTGTATTGCCCGGCACCGGCCGGCCAGACCCTTCCGGCGTGAAACTCGCCACGATCTCGAGCGATTTCCCGTCCTTCGAGAGAAGGTCGAGCACGGCAACGTCGCAGGGAACGATGGCAATGATCTCCGCCGCAACCACGTCAAAAATAGCCGTGATGTCGAGCGACGCATTCGCCGCGCTGACAATCCTGTTGAGCATCACGACCTGGCGGTTGGTGCGGGCCAGCGTATCGGAGAGAGTCTTCCGTTCCGTGATGTTCCTCGCGATGTTCAACATCGCGTAAGGTTCACCGGCGGCGTTCATGAGAAGCGACGTATTCAGGCTGATGGCCAGACGCCGTCCGTCGCGGGCCACCCAGTTCATGTCGAAGTCACGAAGCGATTTCTTTTCCCGCAGCGCGGTGATCCATCGCATGATCGTCCCGTATTCCTCATCCAGCAGCCAGGGATAGGGAAGATGCATGCCGATCGCTTCGTGGCGGGAGTATCCTGTGAGCCGCGTGAACTCCGTGTTCACTTCGGCGATCTTCCCTTGCAGGTCGGTGATGCTGAAGGCATCTCCCATCTTGTCGATCACCGTCGCCATGATGGCATCCGACCCGGCGATGGTCACCGGGGCATCCACATCCCGCGGGTGCTTGTCCGCCTTTGCGGGACGCGATTCCTCAAGAATCTCTGTTATGTCGGTCACGAGACCGCGGATCGATGACAATCGTCCCTCGCCGTCGAACGAGTACCGGAAGTGGTCCCGCACCGTGCGTGGCTCCGCCTTCCCCTTCGGCAACATCCGGTACTGTACCTCCCCTTCCTTCTCCTCCGAGTGCTGTTTGCCGATCCGTGCGGCGTATGACGTACGATCATCCGGATGCACGCATTGCCGCCACAGATCCGGGTTCCGGTAAAATTCCACCGGTTCGTGACCGAGGAGCACCCTGACATTCCCCGTGAGAAGCACGAACGCTCCGTCAGCTCCGAGCTCATACGCGACCCCGGACAGCGAGTCGAGGAGCACGCGCTCCCGGTGTTCATTCTCGCCAAGCTTCGTGTAGCGCACGGCGAAATCCACCGCTTCCCCTGCTTCACGGGAGAGTCGCTCTTGAAAAGCCTGAGTCAGTTCGGACGCATCGATGGACTTCCGAGAACAGAGCAGGAGCATGCCACGCAGGGAGCCGCGGGCAGCAAGCGGGAGGTACACCATGGTTCGGAATCCCGCGGATTCGAAGAGGACCTTGTACGGAAGATGCGCCGGGTAGTTTTCAAGCTGGAGATGAAGCGGCGCCTGCGTGCGCGCCACGAACCCGGTGATCCCTTCCTGGAGCGATTGCGATTCCAGCGTACCAAAGGCCGTCTCCGGGATGTTCTCGACCGCCGCAACGTGCAAGGAGCCGTCGGGCGTTACGGCTTCGTAGCCGATACCGGCATCAAGGCCGAGATATTTCAAAGAAGAGAAGAGCAAGGCGCGTATGCATGCCGCGGGCTCCAGCTCGACCCTGCCCGCCGCCAGGATCTTCTCAAGACGTCCGTGCTCGTCAAGCTTCTCCCTCAACTCCTGGGTCGACGTCAGCTTCCCGGTGACATTCCGAAGGTAGGCTATTCCTGCGGGCTCATCGTTGAACAGGATCCGCTGGACGGCCGCCTCCAGGCGGAGCGGTTTCCCCTCTCGCACAGCGATGGAGAATTCAAACGTGTCACTCTCGCCCGTTTCAAGGCTCTCCGCGCCCAACCGCGAAGGGACGGCGCGGCGATCGCGCGGCACGATGAAGTCGGCGATCGGTCTGCTGATTCCCTCCTCTGCGGTCCCGAGTCCGAAGAGGGAAGCGCAGCCCCGATTGAACCAGAGAATCTCCCCCTGCCGCACGACGAGCGACGGGGCGACGTCCACATCGGCGATCGCGCGGAGCGACGCGGAATTCTGTTCGAGTTCCCGGATTCGTTGCTCGCGCCTTGTGTTGTCGAAGATGGAAACAAGCACCGCGTTTCGGTCGCCGCCTGAGATCCTGTTCGCCACGATATCGATGAGACGCGAGGAGCCATCAGCGAAACCGAGCCGGATTCCCGTGAGTGTGCGCTCCGCCGGACCATTCGCGTCGCCAACATGACCGAGCGACCGTCCGACCGCAGCCAACTCGCGACCGAACAATTGCTGGAACGTCGGATCCGCATTCCCGGCGAGCGTGCCGGCAAACAGCTCACGAAAAGCATGGTTCGCCTCCTTGAGCTTTCGACCGGCAAAGACGGCCTGCGGCAGCGGAGAGGTCTGGAACCGCCTTGCGGCTTCTTCGACCTGAGCCTTAAGTTCTCGTTCCGACTTCCTGACCCCGGTCGCCTCATGCATCGTCGCCACAGCAAGATGGGACTGGAGAAGCGTTCCGGCAATATCCACAGAGATCGTTTCTCCACCCTGCCGACGCAAGGTGATGCGGTCGGATACTTTCCTGCGTGTCAGAAGCAAGGCCAGAAGCCGAAGAGCATGCCGGAGATCGGCAGCGTCGACGTACTCCCGGAATCCTGTCGCCTGGAATTCATCTACCGACATGCCGAGAATCTCAAGTGCCTTCCGGTTGGCTTCCTTGTACGTTCCTTGCGGATCGAAGAGAATCATGCCTTCGCCGGCGTCGACAAATGCACGACGATACAATTCCCGGAGGGCATCAGATTCTGGAAACTCTTTCCCTGGGACCGGGAGGACGGGTCCGGAAACTTTGAACGTCGTCTCCGAAACCTTCACGGGTCTTGGAAGCCGCGACAAGGCGTCGCACCCGGGAGGAGCCTTCGCAAACTGAAGATACAGCCACGGTCCGACAGCGAACACCTGAATCTGGATCGTTGCGTTTTCGAGGAGATCGCCGAACTCTCCTGAGGAGACCAGCCGTTGCGGGACGCAGGCGATCGCGGAGCAGCGAATCTTGTGAAGGCCCGAGATGGTCTCGTGGAGGAGTCGGCCCGCTAGGCGCGGCCGGGCCATCCAGTCGGGAAGAGTCCCTGTCGCGTCGAGGAGGAACGTGTTCGAAGTGGGGAGGCTTTGAATACTGCTCTTCAATGCGGCAGCAGTGCGGTGTGCGCCGGGGAAAACGATCGGGGAACCTGGAAGACTTCTCTGTTTCGAAGGATGATTGACCGCAGCAACTGCCGCAGCGAATCCCTGGACAAAGGGGGTCGGGTCAAGATGATCGGGGATAACGCATACCGTCGTGCCCGCCGGAGGGAGAATGCGTAGGATATCCTGCGGCGTCGACAATTCGACAGTTAGAATGTCATCGTTCGGAGTTTCCAAGGAAGCCATGAACACCATGCGAGAGCCGGTCTGACCGGGCGGCATCACCAGCCGCCGCTCGCACCTCCGCCGCCGAATGATCCCCCGCCGCCGCTGAACCCTCCGAATCCTCCTCCTCCGCCAAATCCGCCGCCTCGTCCGCTCCCCCACCCGCCCCACATCATCGGGCCGAATCCCCCGAAGAAGGTTCGCCGGGGGCGAATGATATTTCGGATGAACGCAAAGACAACGAAGAACAGCACGACGAACGGGATGATGTTGCCGGTTCGTTCCTGGCGACTCTTCTTTTCTGCTTTGTACTCGCCCCTGGTCGCGAGCATGATCGCGTCAATGCCGGCACTGATCCCCCCGAAATAGTCCCCGTCCCGGAAGCGGGGCGAGATCTCGCGTCGGATGATCTGCCCGGACAGTATGTCGGGGAGGGCCCCTTCCAGTCCGTAGCCAACCTCGATCCGCATCTTCCGATCATCCTTGGCGACAAGCAGGAGCACTCCGTTGTTCCGGTCCTTTGCGCCGATCTTGTTTTCTTCCGTGACCTTAAGCGAATAATCCTCGATCGCCTCGTCCCCGATGGTTGGGACCATCAGCACTACAACCTGATTGGACGTTGAATCGTCGAAGGCCCGAAGCCTGGCACTCAGGAGGTCCACCTGTCCGGCGTCGAGAGTGCCGGTCAGGTCGGTCACGTAACGGGTGAGCTTGGGAACCTGGGCATCGTCGGCAACAGCGACGAGGACACAACCGAGTAGTGCCGCGATCAGGAATCGGATTCTCATCGGAGAAGGAAACTTGGATTTACACTGGAATTCAAAAAGGCCAGGAGAAGGAAGTAGAACGTAGGAAGTAGAAAGAAAGAATCGCATCATCTTTCTTCCTACGTCATTCTTTCTACTTCCTACTCTTGGCGTTTCTTGTTAGAAGCTGACCTTCGGCGCGTTTTCCGCACCTTCCTTGGCCTGGAAATACTGCTTCTCATGAAACCCCGTGATGCCGGCGATCATAGAAGCCGGGAACCTTCTGATCGTCGTGTTGTAGTTCTGAACCGTCTGATTGAACCTCTGGCGTTCGACGGCAATGCGATTTTCCGTGCCTTCGAGTTGGGTCTGGAGCGCCATGAAATTCTCGTTCGATTTCAGGTTCGGGTAATTCTCCGAAACGGCGAGCAGACGGGATAGTGCGCCGGAAAGCTGGTCCTGGGCAGCCTGGAACCGCTGGAATGCTTGCGGATCGTCCAGCACCTCCTTGGTGACGGTGATTTGTCCCACTTTTGCGCGAGCTTCCGTGACACCCAGAAGCACATCCTTTTCCTGCGTAGCGTATCCTTTGACGGTGTTCACCAGGTTAGGGATCAGGTCCGCACGGCGTTGATATTGGCTTTCCACCTGACTCCAGGACGATCGGACGCCCTCATCCAGAGAAACAAGAGAGTTATAGACGCCCAGGCCCCAACCGACCAGAACGATTGCGACAAGAGCGATGACACCGACGACAAGAGCCGCAATAAGGCATCCACGTGATTTCATTTCTACTCCAGAAGGTTGCGTGGAAGAATAAGGGGGTACCTGTGCAAAGTACCAAAATCACGGCCTGGATTCAACAACAAAAGGAAGCCGGGCGGCTTCCTTTTGCTATTGTTCTGCATTTGCGATCGACGAGGCGATCAAAGCTTGTAGGAGATCCCTGCGGTGAGGATGCCTGCGCCGTAGCCGAGCTCGGCGAACACGCCGAACTTGGGAGAGAAGTAGTACCGGCCGCCGACAAACGCGCCAAACAGCATGTAGCTGGCTGATGCGCTGGAATAGTACGGCTGAGCCTGGGATCCGTTCCACGAAGCGGAAACAACGTTGTACCCGAGAAGAATGCCGGCGTACGCATCGATGTTCTTGTTGTCCTCGAGGAAATGGTATGCGCCGCGTGCACCGATCACGATATACGTGTACTTCCAGCTATAGCCGAATCCGAAATCGTCAGTCGAGCTGGCGTATCCGACAATTCCACCCACGGAAATCTTCGGCACGTCGAGACCATAGTCGAAGCCCAGGCTGATCGTGGGCATGCTCGTGGATCCGTACAGCCCTCCGAGACCACCAAACCCGATTCCCGCCGACACGACCTTGTCCCCTTTGTTGTACGCGTTGGATTGGGCAAACATCGGTGTGGCGACCAGGACAAGACAGAGAAGCATCGCAAGAATTGCAAGCAGTTGTTTCATTGCAATTTCCCTTCGGGAACGTGAATTGATATGGATGGATTATTGGAGACGCGATTTCGCCTGACCTAATTACCCGCGCAAATCGGCCACACACAAGGGCAGGGGTTCCCCCATTAGGTTGAGGTGCCGTATGGTAATGAAAAATATAAGATTTGTCAAGACGGGGAAGGCTTGACTGACGTTCGGTGAATCCTTATCATGAAAAAGCGACACCCCCCCAATCGCAATCATCAAGAACGGCCGAGGGAACAGGCCCGAGGACGCCGTAGCAACCAGTCTGCGCACATTTGGCCAGATGCTGGTGCTAACTCCTGCCCCACTCCGGGGACAGATGAGAAGAAGACGCAGACATCTTCCGATGCCTCTTCTGATCATCAGAAGGGGCATTTTCGTTCATCTCAAGGGAGATCTGCATGCGATTCACAACGTGTACCGTGCACTCGGGCGTCGACAAGGACGCCACCTTCAATAGTGTTACCACTCCGCTGTATCAAACCTCGACCTTCCGTTTTCTCGAACCCGGAAAGACGTCGGGCTACGACTACACGAGGACGGCGAACCCTACGCGAACAGCCCTCGAGGAAAATATCGCCGCGCTGGAAGGCGGGCTTTCAGCAGCCGCAGTGGCGACCGGGATGGCGGCGGTCACCACTGCCCTTCATTTCCTGAAGTCCGGAGATCATCTCCTTTGTACTCACGACTGTTACGGAGGGACGGAGCGAATCCTTCGTCTCTACCGGGAGCAGTTCGGGATCGAGGTGGAATGGATCGATATGTCTGATCTTGCAGGCGTTCGACGTGCAATACGCCCGACGACCCGGGGGATCTGGATCGAGACGCCCAGCAATCCCCTTCTCCGGGTAATCGACATCGCCGCCCTCACTGCCCTGGCCCATGGGCATGGAGCACTGGCGTTCATCGACAACACGTTCCTCTCTCCGTATTTCCAGCGTCCGTTCGAATTCGGCGCGGACATCATCATCCATTCAACGACGAAGTATCTCAACGGCCATAGCGACGTCGTGGGTGGCGCCGTCGTCGTCCGTACGCCTGCGCACGCGGAACGACTCCGATTTCTCACCAACGCTCTCGGTCAAGGTGCTTCCCCCTTCGATTGCTGGCTTGTTCTGCGCGGCATCAAAACGCTCGTTCCAAGGATGAAAGCTCACGAGCACAACGCCGCAGCGGTCGCAGAGTTTCTGTCAGGTCATAGAAATGTCCGGAAGGTCTTCTATCCCGGCCTGCCGGATCACCCGGGACATGAACTCGCGAAACGTCAACAGAAGGGGTTCGGCGGAATGGTGTCGTTCGAAGTCGATGGTGGGGAAAAAGAGGTGAACCGTGCACTTCGAAATGTGCACATATTTACACTTGCCGAATCGCTGGGCGGTGTGGAATCCCTCGTTGAGCACCCGGTGACTATGAGCCACGGATCGATGGAGCCGGCTCGTCGCGACGCAGCCGGGATCAACGCGAGAGTGATACGGCTTTCGGTAGGGATCGAAGATGAAGCCGACTTGCTGGAAGATCTGGAGCAAGCGCTGAACTTTTAGACACCGCGCCCTGTGCTTCCCTTCTCCCAATCTCTCTGTCTCCCCCTCCATGCAAAGAGATGGGGAGAGGGGGAAAACGGAGAATTGATGATCATGGATACTCCGGTGCCGCCAGTCCCTGCAGCGTGAGGTGGCTGCCTCCGGTCATATCGAACACCACGACGTCGTTCCTCCCTGAACGGAGCCAGACTCCCGGCACATAGAGTCGATGCTGGGGGCCGACATTCCAGAACCTTCCGATGTTTTTTCCATTGACCCAGACCGCCCCCTGATTCCACGACGACATGTCGAGAAAAGTATCCCCGGGCTTGTCGATCGAGAACGACCCGCGATACACCTTCGGGCCTGCAAGGGTGTCGGCCGCGTGGAATTGGAGAGAAGAGAGGTAGGAAGGTTCGAACGGCAAAAGATACACGTCCCAATTCATGAGGGTCACCCCGTCCAGCGTGACGCGTTCCGTTATTCCTTTTCGGTCAAGCAATCGCGCTCCGAAATTCACTCGGCCGAACGCGCACACGAGAATGTCCAGACGATGCGATGGTGGTTCCGTCCGCGGCACATCGATCGACGATTGCCCCTTCGTCCGATCGAGCGTCCCCAGAATTTTCCCGTCCAGCATGACGAGGGCAATGTCGTGCGGCTCCGTGACCGTGAGTCTGCCGGCATGGGGCCCAATCAGATTGGTGCGATACAGGATGTACCCGAACGATTGACCGTAATGCTCCATGCTCGCGGGCTGCACCGCGTGAATCGGCCGTGGAAGATTCTCCAGCAATGCAGCAGATTCACCGAGCGGAAATGACGCGACAGCGATGAGCGGACGTGGAGGAGCGGGCGACATCCCGGCGGTGTCGGGCGTGATCGCAGCCCTCATCGCAAAGTACTTTGCTCGCGGCCGGCCTGTCTCATCGACGGGCGCATCGTAGTCGTAACTTGTCACGTCGGGTTCGAAAACTTGCTGGTCGTTGGCTCCGGCCATCCAGCCGAAGTTCGTTCCCCCATGGGCCATATAGAGATTGAAGGACTTCCCCGTGGCGATCATCCACCGGAGATCTTCGAGCTGCCGTTTCGTGTCGGCGGTTCCCCACAGCGAGTCTCTCCAATGCGTAAACCATCCGCACCAATATTCGCCACTCATCTCCGGGACGCCGGGTCGGAACGCCTCAAGCTCCTGGAATGCTTCTTTTGCATCACCGCCAAAGTTGACCACGGGAATGATTCCCCCGACCGTCCCCGCTTCGAGAAGAGCACGAGATGGGCCGTCCGAAGTGTAGAAGGGAACAGTGAACCCCGCCTTCCGGAGATACGTGGCAATCGTGCGCGTGTAGTTCGTGTCGTTCCCAAAACTGCCGTACTCGTTCTCGACCTGCACCATCAGGATTGGTCCACCATGGTCGATTTGCAGAGGAACAAGCTCCTTCGCCAGTCGGTTGATGTATTCCCGCACTGCGTGAAGATAGCGCGGATCCATGCAACGCACTTTGATGTCCGGCTCTTTCAGGAGCCAGGGAGGAAGACCGCCGAAATCCCATTCCGAACAGACATACGGGCCCGGGCGGATCAGGACGTGAAGCCCTTCCTTCTGGGCGAGACGGATGAACGCCGCGACATCGTTCCCACCGGTGAAGTCCCATTTCCCCTGCTCGGGTTCGTGGATGTCCCAGAAGATGTACGTGCATATAGTGTTGAGCCCCATCGCGTGTACCGTGTGAAGCCGCTCACGCCAGTACTCCCGGGGGATCCGTGCGTAATGGATCTCGCCCGAGTGAACGAGGAAGGGCTTCCCATCGAGCAGGAAGGTGTTCCCGGCAATCTGAAACGATCCAGCGACAACAGGAGGCGTCGGGCGAAGGAGCAACAAGAGGAAAGTGAAGCCGAGGAAGAACGAGTGCTTCATGGATGTTCCTGAAAGTTCCGAAAGGATCGAACCTAAAAGTACGGTCGAACGGAAAACTCCGCCCCGACTTCCCGGGCAATCGCCATCGCCTGCGGCTTCTCGATTTCGGGGATGTCCACGATCGTGAGGACGACTCTCGGAAAAAGCTTCACGGCTTCACGGGCAAAGTCGAGCATCGCATTGAAAAACGTCGGACCGTTGAGGCGCATGAGCCGCCCGTACTCTTCAGGATCGGTTGCGTTCAGACTGATGGACATCGCATCGATCAACCCGACAAGCTCAGGCAGGATATTCCGTTTGTTGATGACGTTCCCGTGTCCGTTGGTGTTGAGCCGAGTTCTCCCTCCACGCTGTTTCACCCAGCGCGCGACCGTCTTCATGTCCTCAAGCCGGATGGTGGGCTCACCGTAGCCACAGAAAACGATCTCCTTGTATCGGGTGGGATCGCCGATCTCGGCCATGACCTCCTCCGCGGTCGGCTCCTTTTCGATCTTCAGGTTGATTCCTTTGATGATGGCGTCGCCGCCGCGATCGCAAAAAATGCAATCGGCGTTGCATCGGATCGTCAGATTCACATAGAGCGCGTCCCGTAGAGTATAGGTAAACTGAGGCGCACCGACCGTTCCTATCCCGAAGAGTTTGAGCGCTGCGTAGTTCGTTGCGCGCGCGACGTCTGATGAGGAGAGACCCTGAAGGCTCGCGATCGCCGCGGCAACCAGGGGAATGTTCGCCGGCTCGTTGCGCTTGCCGCGCAGCGGGACCGGCGCGAGGTACGGACTGTCGGTTTCGAGGAGGATGTGTTCGATCGGGATGGCACCCGCGACCTCTTTCGCGCTACCGCTGTTCTTGAATGTGACGATCCCCGGGAAGGATAGGGAGAACCCGAGTCCAAGGAGTCGCCACGCCGTCGTCAAATCACCCGGATAACAGTGGAACACCCCCTTGGGGTGAGGATAGCGCGACACAAAGGTCTGATCATCCCGCCACGAGCCATCGTTTTCAAGGACCTGCTCGACAATGGCCAGGGTGCGGTCCATCGACTCGCGTGTGTGAATAACCACGGGGAGGTTCCGCTCGCGGGCCAGGTCCAGCTGCTCCCGAAAGACTCGTTCCTGGACATCACGGGGTGAGAAGTCGTAGTGGAAATCAAGCCCGATTTCTCCGATCGCGACGACTTTCGGCTGCGCGGACAACTCTCGCAGTTCCTCGAGCATCCGGTCGCCGGCTTTTGCCGCTTCGTGCGGATGCACCCCGACGCAGGCATAGACGGAGTCATATTTCGAGGCGAGCTCCACGGCACGGCGGGAATCTTCAATCGTTGTGCCCGGGCACACCATCGCATGAACTCCGGCGTCGAGCGCCCGCTGAAGCACTTCCTCCCGGTCCGCGTCGAATTCCTTTGCCGTCAAATGACAGTGAGAATCAATGAACATGTCCGGCCCTCAGTCTTATCACCGGACCTTGCTCCCGCTCCCGATGTCTCCCTTGGGGCCGATGAGGAGCAGCTTGCCGCTTTCGTCGGATGCCGCGAGGACCATGCCCCGCGACTCCTGTCCCATCAGCGTCGCCGGCTGCAGATTATAGACGACAATGACCGACTGGCCGATCAGCGCCTCCGGCTGATAATGTTGCGCGATTCCCGCCACGATCGTTCTCCGTTCCGATCCGACCTCGACTTCGATCTTGATAAGCTTCTTCGATTTGGGAACGGCTTCCGCGGCGAGGATCTTCGCCACGCGGAGATCCAATTTCTTGAAATCATCGATCGTGGCAACCACTGCGGATTCAGCCGGCGCAGGAGCCGGTGCCGGGGGTGTGCCGTCGGCGGGTTGACCGAGCATGGAAAGCTCCTTCTCTATGGTCGCATCTTCAATTTTCGTGAACAGGATTTCGGGTGTGCCGAGCCGGTGACCGGCAGCGATCACGCACTCCGCCCCGCTTTCCCACGCCTGTTGCTCGGGGCTTCCTTCAAGGTTCAGCATCTTCCAGATGGTGCGGGCCGCGTCCGGGACAACCGGCGAGGACAGGATAGCGAGCGCACGTGCAACCTGGACGCTCAAGTTGATCGTCGTCGCACACCGGGCCCGGTCGCTCTTTGCCGTTTTCCACGGTTCGCTGTCGTTGAAGTACTTGTTCGCGGCGCGTGCGAGGTTCATCATCTCGTTGACGCCGTCACGGAAATGATAGTGCTCGAACCGCTCGGCGACGAGCGCCGGAGCCTTGCGGAGCGCCGCCAGCAATGTTGCATCGAGGGTGTTGTCCACGCCGCGTTCCGGGACGACACCGTCAAAGTTCCGCGCGGCGAACGCGAGCGCGCGATTGATGAAATTGCCGAGGATGTCCGCCAGCTCGCTGTTCGTCTTCGCCTGAAACTCCTTCCAATAGAAATCGGAATCACGAGACTCCGGGAGCGTGACGGCGAGATAGTACCGGAGCGTATCGGCAGGATAGCGTTCAAGAAAATCCTGCACATCGATCCCCCACCCCCTGCTCTTGGAGAACTTCTGCCCCTCGAAGTTGAGGAACTCGTTCGCCGGCACGTTGGCGGGAAGGACATACTTTTCCTTGCCGCCGTCGTTCCACGCCATTAACATCGCAGGAAACACGATGCAATGAAAGACCACATTGTCTTTGCCGATGAACGCGACGTACTTCGTCCCCGCGTCGTTCCAGAACCGTTTCCAGGCGTCGGGCTCTCCCTTGTTTTCCGCCCATTCCCGGGTCGACGAAATGTAACCGAGGACCGCATCGAACCAGACATAGATCACTTTCCGCTCATACCCGTTGAGCGGAACGCGAACGCCCCAGTCGAGGTCGCGCGTGACGGCCCGATCCTGAAGTCCGTCCTTGAACCACCCCCTGCAATACTGCAGCACGTTCTCCTTCCACCCATCCTTCTCCGCGGCGTCGCGGATATACGCCTCGAGGCGTTGTTGATACTCGCCGAGCGGAAAGTACCAGTGCGAGGTTTCGCGCACCACCGGCGTCTTTCCCGTGATCTTGCTCCGCGGGTTGATCAGCTCGAGCGGGTTCAAGAACGTGCCGCACTTTTCGCATTGGTCACCCCGCGCCTCGGGGTTCGCACACACCGGGCATGTCCCCTCGACGTAGCGATCCGGCAGAAACATGCCGGCCTCGTTGTCGTAGAACTGCTTTTCCTGCTTTTCCCGGAGGATACCCCTCCGGTGAAATTCGAGGAAAAACTCCTGGGCGGTCCGGTGATGCAGCGGCAAGGACGTCCTCGAATAGTTGTCGAAGCTCATGCCGAATTTCCTGAACGCCTCTTTGTTCATGGCGTGGTATTCGTCGACGACCGCCTGCGGACTGGTCTTCTGCTTCTCGGCCGTGATGGTGATCGGGACGCCGTGCTCGTCGGAACCGCAGATGAACACCACATCCCTTCGGCGCAGCCGCTGATACCGGACGTAGATGTCCGCCGGGAGATAGGCTCCGGAAAGATGTCCGAGATGAATCGGGCCGTTGGCATACGGGAGAGCGGCGGTGACAAGAATGCGTTTCGGTTCGGTCATAGCATCTCCATCGGAACGAGACCCCCGGGGTGTCCGAGCGGCTGCGGCGGAACCGCCGATCGCAGGAGCAAGACAATATTGACGAGCAGCAGGCGCGGGTAAATGTTGCGTTCGAGCAACGCGAGCGCCCGATCGATCCCGGCCAGCACGCGCGGAAGATCGGCCTCAGGGAACTTCGCGACGAATTTCCCCAGGCCCTCCTCCTGATCCTGATTGATGATGGTTCCTCCTGCCGCGAGGACCATGGCGTCGCGGCACCACAGAAGGAGAAGCTGGAGGAATCTCCGGTATGGTTCTTTGTCTTTTTGCTCTGTCATCCGGTCGATTTCTTCGAGAACACCGAGCATGCTCGTGGTCAGGGCAAGCCGGACGAACTGCACCACCTGTTCTCGTTCCTCCTTCAGGTTCTCGGACACCAGCTCGACGGCTCGTGTGTACCCCCCGCCGGCAACTCGTGCGGTCAGAGCCGCGTTCTCCGGCGCAACGCCCCGCCGGCCGATCAATGCCTCGCGGATCTCCGCCTCCCCGAGCGGATCGAACCTCACCAGCTGACAGCGCGAGACGATCGTCGGGAGAATCTGCTCCCTCTTTGACGTCGTCAGAATGAACATTGTCTCATCCGACGGCTCCTCGAGCGTCTTCAGGAGCATGTTCGATGATTCTTCGTTCATCCGCTCGGCGTGGGAAATGATCGTCACACGCTTCCGCCGATCGGAGGTGGTCATCGAAGACTCCGCGCGAACTTCCCGGATGCTGTTGACCTTGATGACGTTCGCTCTGGGGAAGACGATTTGACGATACGGGTCTTCCGCCTTGGCTTTATACTCTTCCTGAACGAGCCGTATGTCGTCCGGGCTCAGCTTCTCGAGAGGTCCGTGATCATCCGTCTCGTCTTTTCCCCTGGGCAGTGCAGTGACAAAATGCACGTCAGGGTGGCTCATGGACTGCATCCTGTGACATGACGGGCACTCGCCGCAGGACTCGTCTCCACCGCGCTCGCAGTGGATCACTTTTGCGAGCTCGAGAGCCGCCGCATCCTTGCCTGTTCCCTCAGGGCCAACGAACAAATACGCGTGCGCCAGCCGTCCGGAGCGGATCGCGTGGCGGAAGTAGTCTTTGACGCGCTGCTGGCCGATAACGGAGTTCCAGGGCATCTCGTGTATTATCCCAAATATATCTTCGTTCAATGTGAGTATGCAGTAGGGAGTACGGAGTACGCAGAAAGAGGATTCCTGATTGCCAGATCGAATTCTTCTGCATACTGCTTACTGCCTACTGCCTACTGCATACCCCCCCAGGCCTCCCTGTGCTCGCCATGCCTCACGAGACGTTCTGAGGTGCGTTGTAGGCTAGAACGCATGACCGATCCCAAAATGAAACACCCCCGTCTTGAACGTTTCTCCGAGGAGTCTCTTCTGAGTGATCCAATATCGTCCATTCGGATCCGTCGGGTCGTAAATGCGGAAACCCCAGTCGATACGGAACGGCCCGAAGAATGTATCATAACGGAATCCGAGTCCTGCTGCAAGTGCCACATCCCGGACGCGGAAATCCGTGGCTTTCGGCCAGAGGTTGCCGAAGTCGAGGAACTCCACGATCCACATCTTGTCCCAAAAACCGTCTCGAAGCGCCTGCAGGGGATTGGTGCGCATCTCAATGCTCCCATCGATGAGCAGATTGCCCCCCAGTTGCGGGTCGCCATGTGCGATGAGGCTTCTCGAGTTCCACCCCCGGACGCTCCCGGACCCGCCGGCAAAGAAGAGATACGTCAGCGGGATCGTGCGCGAGGTGTCAGACCTGGACGCGCCGTACTTCTCCTCGAGTCCCGCCCGGAGTTTGATCGCCAGGATGGAGAATCGCTTCGTGGGGCCAACGTCAAAGTACCATCTGCCGAGAGCGCTTGCGCTGTAGAATTGGGTGTACGGAAGATTCGGGACAAGGGAGCGCAGCAACAAAGGAAGAATCCCCGACTCCTGCAGCGTCATCGAATGCACGAATCCTTCCGACGGCGAGAAGATGTCGTTCGTCATGTCTCGTTGGATAGTGAACGAGAACACGGAGTTGAACTGGCGGGGATTGAGCAGGAGTAGCGACAGCTGGCGCAACGCCACAGGATCGAGAAGCGTCGAGTCGATGGGACGAATGCGGTAGTCGATGGCTTCGAGCGTCCAGTCGAACTGTCCCGTCGTATACTCCGCGAATCTGTCGCTGATCCCGAATTTGGTCCGGACGATGTTGAGCTTATACGGAAGCTGTTTATCGATGATGTAGGATGCGGAAAACGTTCCCTTCACCGCATTGCTGAAAATGTACGGCTGCAGCAGCTCCAGGGTCAGGTCGAGGTTGGAAACCGCATCGTTGTTAAGCTTGAAGTAGTCCGGGAACGCGGTGATGGTCTGCGTCCGGAAGCGCAGGCGGGTGGTAAGGATCCGCGCTCCGCCGAGGAAATTGCGGTTGGTATACCCCAGCCCGGCGCCGATGTTGAACGCGTCATTGTCGTTGCTGACGATGAGCTCCGGGGCAAGTTCGTGCTTGTCCTTGGGCCGGATGACAATATCGCTCGGCACCATGATGCCGGTATCGGAGAGCGCGGGGATGGCGACATCGATCTTCCGCAGGTCGAAAATCCCGAGGCGGTTGAGATTCCGCTCGCTTTTCTGGCGGACTTCTTCACTGTAGAAATCGTTGGGCTTGTAATCCAGGTGCTCCAGCACGATGTCGTCCGTGATGTCATCGCGGCGCATCACCCCTCGTAGCGTGTCGACTTCCTGTTCGACGGTGATCGGGCCGAAGCGGTAGCGGCGCCCCGCCTTGAAGGCGAGCGTGATCTTGAAATTCCCGTCGCTGGCAAAATGATCCGCTTTCGAACTATCCCGAAGGAACGACGCCCTGGGAAATCCGTTGTCAGCAAAGATCCGTAATACCCGTCTGACTTCCTCTTCGAGCAGGCTCGAGTTGTAATAGTCGCCCTGGCTGATGGCGGGACTCGAACGGATATCCTGCCAGATGGTCTCCGGCCCCGACGGAATTCCCCGATAGACGAGGCTGTCGAGGATCGATCGGTAGCCTTCCTGGATGTTCAGGGTAATGTCGACCTTTGAGCCGTCGTCGAAGAACGCCAGGCTCGTATCGATCTTCACTTCCTCATATCCCCTGTTCCGGTAGAACTTCCTCAGCCGGTCCAGGTCCGCGCCGAGGGTCACGTAGTTCAGGTACTCGTTTTTCCGTCCGAGCTTTTCGCTGATGGTGTTGAAAAGGAATTTGTTCAGAAACCCCGGGGTCTCTTTGATCTGGATCTGTGACCGCAGCTCCGGTGTGGAGAAGCCTGCGTTGCCTTCGAATCGTATGCTGCTGATCTCAGGATTGCCGCCGGCGTCCTGGGGCGACTGCCCGGCAAGGGAAGCCGGGGTCCACATGATGGCGAGGAGAATCAGGGAAACCGGGAGATGTGAAGACACGGGCGGATTCGTATGACCGGAGAAGAATAAAAAACCCAGCCTGAAGGCCGGGTGGGTATACTACCATAATCGCTCAACAAATGCAACCTGCGTCCCTGTCAGTATTCGTTGTCCTCGTCGAAGAAAAAATCCTCATCTGTCGGGTAGTCGGGCCAGATTTCATCCATGCTCTCGTACGGCTCTTCGCTGTCCTCAAGTTCCTGGAGATTGTCCACAACTTCCCTTGGGGCACCGGTGCGTATTGCGTAATCGATCAGTTCCTCCTTCGTTGCAGGCCAAGGGGCATCATCGAGATAGGAAGCAAGTTCCATTGTCCAAATCACAGTGAACCTCTTCTGATCAAAGTTCAATCAGCCATGATGTTGGTCCTGGGCCGCTGCAAGCGCGCTCCTGTAGCGCGCGGCTTCCACATCATCAAAGAAGAAGTCTACCGGATTCAACTTTCGACCATTCTTGCGAACTTCGTAATGAAGGTGAGGACCACTCACTAGACCCGAACGTCCGCATTTTCCGATAAGTTCCCCTCGTTGAACTCGTTGACCTGCGCGAACAAGCGCTGCTGCCAGGTGGGCGTAGATGGTGGAGTACCCGTAGCCATGTTGGATTTCGATCACCGTCCCGTAGCCACCGGCTGTCCGCCCGGCGAAATGGACCACGCCGTCTCCCGCGGCATACACGTTGGTCCCCACATCATTGACGATGTCGATGCCGTCATGCATCCTGTAGACGTGCAACACCGGATGCAGGCGCATGCCGAAGCCGTTGATCGAATAGTACCCGGCCATGGGTTTGATGGCCGGGAGGTGTTCAAAAAGATCTTTGTTGTATTCCAGCCGTTTGGTGATCTCTTCGTAGCTCGTCTGCTGCAGCCGGATCTCCCTGCTCAATCGATCGATCAACGACTGGGACGTGGAGATTATTTGCGCAGCTTCCCCGGTGAGAAACGCGTTCGCCTGGGGCGCAACCGATCCTCCGGTCGCTGCCTGCTTTGTATCGTCGTCGAGCTTCGAGAGGTCGACCATCAGCCGCAGCTCGTTCCCGCGGTCTGACAACTTGTCAATCGTCTTCTGGACGACGGAGATTTTCGACGTCAGCGACTGCACCTGCTCCTTCAGCAGACGGTTCTCCGTTGCCATCACGCTCATCCGGTTGTACCCGATGCCCAGGATGTCGCTGAAGAAGTAATTGGTGACGAGAATCAGTCCAATGACGAGAACTCCGAGGATCATTCCCGAGCTGACGAGCTTGGTGCGGAAGAACCGCAGCTCGCGCAGATCAAGCGAACTGCTCGAGAATCGGAGTATTTTTTCCCTGTGCCTGCCCCGGATTGAGCGCATAAGTTCGCGTATGTTTTCAAGAAGTCTAATGAACACGGAATTTACGTCGGGCTATGAGAACAGAAACGACAGATGTCGTGCCACTTCCGTAGGAGGGACCCCTCATTCGCAATATTGCGTGGCAGGCTCGGAAAAAGTAAAAAAAACCAAAGTTGATGTCAAGGGAAAAATTGAAGATTCTTCCACCTGCATAATCTTGTGCCAGTGGCTGAAAAAGCGATGGATCGAGTGTCCACCATCACTCGAAATCGTGTTCGAAGTAGTTTATCGCCCTGGTTCCCTTCTTTTTCCGGTCAATCATCCCTTCGAGACGCTTCGCAAACTCCTTGGCGGCATCGTAGCCGTAGTGCTTCAGGAGATAATTGAGCGCTATGACCTCGGAAATGACCGTAACGTTTTTACCGGGGAAAATCGGTAGTTTTACCATGGGAAGCTCGACATCGAGAATGGAAACCCTCTGATCGTCAAGTCCTGTACGCGTGTACTCCTCGCTGACCTTCCAATCTTCCAATTCGATGACCACTTCGACGCGTTTCTGGTACCGGATGGCCCTGATCCCGAAGAGGCTTCTCACGTCCAGAAGGCCGAGGCCCCGGATCTCCATGAAGTGTTTCACGAGATCGGTGCCGGAACCAAGGAGGATCCCCTCCCCCTTCCGGGTAACCATCACGACATCGTCTGCCACCAGGCGGTGACCTCGCTCCACCAGATCGAGGGCGATCTCGCTTTTACCGATCCCTGATCTGCCCGTGAGGAGCACGCCGACACCATAGACATCCACCAGCGATCCATGGAGGACAACCTGGGGGGAGAACTGATCGTCAAGAAAGTCGGCGAGGAAGTAGGAGATCTTGGTGGTCTCGAACGGCGTGCCGAAAATCGGAATGTTCTTCGCCGACGCTGCCGCGAGAAGACCCTCATCGAAATGGTTGTCGTTCGTCAGGATGATGCACGGCAACTTGTAGCTGATGATCCGGTCGAATGCCTTGCGCCGTTCCTCGGGAGAAAGAGACTGGAGATAATGAACCTCGGTGTTGCCGATCAACTGGACACGGTCGAAGGTGAACAGGCCGAGGTAGCCGGCCAGAGCGAGTCCCGGCCGGTTCAGGTTCTTGTCGCGAATCACGTTGTCGAACCCGTTCTCGCCGTTCATGGGGAGAAGTCTGAAACGGTCGTGCGTGGTCTCATACAGAAATCCCACGGTGATGCTCTTCTTCCGGGTTTCTCGAGATTTGTCGATTTTCATGGCGGACGTCCTGGCAATCGATGGAAAGGGGCATCGCACGATGCCCCCGCCGGATTACTCCTGTTCCTCCTTGATCGCTCGTACCTTCGTCTTGTCCTTCAAGCGAAGCTTGGATTTGTACTTCCGGAGTTGCATCGTCAACTTTTCCACGGCCGCATCAACGGACTTGATGTAGTCGTCAGTGGATTCCCTGGCAGTCAACACGCCGCCGTAGACGTGCAGGTTGATCTCGGCGGATTTGACGCTGTTTGCCGCCCGCTCGTAGCTGAAAATGACGGCTGCCGAGACGATGCCGTCGTAGAAGTGATCAAGTTTTCCGACCGCGTCGAGGGTGTGTTGCCGGAGCTCTTCTCGGGCGCGGAACCTGCGTGCCGTAATCTTGATCTGCATAGGGGGTCTCCTTTGTTGCGGTGTTGTGTTCGACTTGTGCCCTCGGGTGGGCGAGGGCATAGAGTTCACGAAGCCGGTCCACGCTGACGTGGGTATAGACCTGTGTCGTCGAGAGGTTCGCGTGGCCCAGCAATTCGCGGACAGCCTGGAGGTCCGCGCCGCGATTGAGTAGGTGTGTCGCGGTAGTATGACGGAGGGTATGGGGGCTGCGTTTTGCAGCATCGGTCACGCGCCCCATGGCCGCGGTGACGATGCGATGAACTGCCTTCGGACTCATGTTGTTCCCGCGCGCCGAGAGAAAGAGCGCCCCCGGATCGCCGGAAGAAGCCGGAGAGCGGACGGTCAGATACTCCCTGACCGCTTCTGCGGCATGCTCTCCGAACGGAACAATGCGTTGTTTTCGTCCTTTGCCAGACACTTTCAACGTCCGCGCACGGAAATCGACGTCCTCCGCCCGCAGGCCCGTCAACTCGCTGACGCGGATCCCGCTGCTGTAGAACAGCTCCAACACTGCGGCCGCGAGCTTTCCCCGGGGCGAAGAACGATCAACGGCGCTCAGCGCGCGGAGCATGGTCTCCTCATCGAAGAACCGGGGGAGGCGCTTCTCCAATTTGGGCGTGGGAATCGCGGCCGTGGGGTTCGCATCGAGAAGGCGGGAGCGACGAAGGAACTTAAAGAAGGAGCGGACCGCTGCGAGGTACCGGGCAACTGTTCTGCGCGACATCCCTTGCGCAACGAGCGCCCCCAGGAATGCGCGGACGGTGTCCCGGTCGATCGAAGACGCCTTCCACGTCGAAGAGCCCTGAGCGGTCGCAACGAATGCATCGAACACGCTCAGGTCCTTCCGATACGCGATCACGGTGTGCCGTGAATAATTCCGGTCCTGTTCAAGATGCCGCAGAAATGCCGCCACCTGCTGGTGCATGCATCACCACGAGGGATTATCGTCTCATCATCCGTTGGCCGCCTGCGTTTCTTCTTTTGCGATCTCCGCTTTGCATGACGGACACGCAAGGTACTCCCCCCGGCTCTGATTGTACTTCTGGACCATGTAGGGGTTGCCGCAGGTATCGCACTGCCGGTCCACGGGCCTGTCCCATGAGGCAAAATCGCAATCCGGATAGCGCGAGCACCCGAAGAACGTACGCTTCCTTTTCGTTTTGCGCTCGATAATGTCGCCCTGCTTGCATTTCGGGCACTTCACGCCGATGCCGATCGGCCGTGTGTTGGTGCACTTGGGATAATTCGAGCACCCGAGAAACGCGCCGAATCGTCCTCCTTTGACCACCATATCGCCGCCGCAAACTTCACACTTGATCCCCGAGGCAAGGCGCAGTTGCTCCTGTTCATGGGGCAGCGGTTTTGTGTTCTTGCATTCGGGATACCCGCTGCACGCCATGAACCGACCGTTCCTGCCCCATTTGATGATCATGGGTTTGCCGCAGAGCTCGCACGTTTCGCTCGTCGATTCCTGAAGCGACCGCTTGATGGCGGCGCTCTGCTTGCTTACGCCTTCCACGGACAGGATAAACGGGCGGTAGAAATCATCCATGACCTGGAGATAGGTCTGCTTGCCCGATGCGATCGTGTCGAGTTCTTCTTCCATCTGGGCGGTGAAGGCGACATCGAACAGTCTCGGAAAATTCTCGACAAGGATCTTATTGATGGCTTTCCCGAGGTCGGTGGGATACAGCCGGCGGTCCTTCTGGAGGACGTACTTTCTTGCCTGGATCGTATCCACGATCAGCGCATAAGTGCTCGGCCGCCCGATGCCCAGCGATTCGAGTTCCTTGACGAGCGTGCTTTCGGTAAACCTGGCCGGTGGCTTCGTGAAATGCTGGTGTGGCTGCACGTCCCGGACGTCGGCGTGATCGCCTGCCGTAACATTGGCAGGGACACGCGAAACGGGGTCTTCGTCGCTGTCCGGCCGTTCGGCCTCGTCCACGAGGTCGTCGTACACCTGGAGGAAGCCTCGGAACTGCGGCACCGAGTCCGTCGCGCGGAAGAGGTACTTCCCTCCCCGGACATCGACGGTGATCTGTTCAAAGACCGCCGCACTCATCTGGCAGGCCACGAATCGGTTCCAGATCAGCTCGTACAAGTCATACATTTCCTTGTCGAGGTACTGCCTCACCGCCTTCGGCGCATATTGCGTGGAGGTCGGTCGAATCGCCTCGTGCGCGTCCTGCGAGCTCTTTCCCTTTTTGAATTGACGGACTTCGTCAGGAAGGAACTCCTTGCCATACTGCGAGAGAATGTACTCACGAACCTCGGCGACCGCGCCGTCGCTGAGCCTCGTCGAGTCCGTGCGCATGTACGTAATGAGCCCGACGCGTCCTTCCGCTCCGAGCTCGACGCCCTCGTAGAGTTTCTGTGCGAGCATCATCGTCCGCTTCGCGGGGAACCGGAGCCTGCGGGCCGCTTCCTGCTGCAGGGTGCTGGTGATGAACGGCGGATTGGGGTTGCGGCGGACGGGTTTTCGCTGGACGTCATCGATGCGAAACTGTTCAGCCCGGATCGCAGCAAGGTGCTGTTGCGCGGTCTCGCCGTTCCCGATGACCGGGTCCTGGTCGCCGATCTTGAACAGCTTCGCAAGAAACGGATCGCTGTGCTCCGTGCCGAACTCCGCGACGATCGACCAGTACTCGTTCGGGACGAACGCGTCGATCTCCGCTTCCCGTTCGCAGATCAATCGGACGGCCACCGATTGGACGCGGCCGGCCGAGAGTCCGTAGTACACGGTCTTCCAGAGAAACGGCGAGATCTTGTACCCGACAAGCCGGTCCATCACCCGTCGCGCCTGCTGGGAGTCCACGAGCGATTGGTCGATCGACGTGGGATTGGCCATCGCTTCGGAGACGCCGCGCTCGGTGATCTCATGGAACAGCACACGGTAGACGTTGTCGTTCGCATGATCGATCTCCTTCGCGATATGCCAGGCAATCGCTTCTCCCTCACGGTCAGGGTCGGTGGCGATGAAGACCGCGCTCGCATGGGCCGCATGCGATCGCAGGCGGTCGATCACTTCGTCCTTCCCCGTGATCGTCTCGTACACGGGCTGAAAGCCGTTTTCGACGTCGACGCCGATTTTGCTTTTCGGGAGGTTCTTGATATGCCCGACAGACGCCTCAACGACGAATTTCGCGCCGAGATATTTGCTGATCGTTTTGGCCTTTGCCGGAGATTCCACGACGACCAGCGACCGGCCCTGTGGATCGGGCGGGCTCTTTCGCCCGCGCTTGTGAGGTGTTGCCGCAGTGGTGTCCGCTACTGCAGAGGGTGTGTCCGAATCTGACTGCTTCTTCGTTCGTTTCGCCATTAATGAATCGTATCCCCATTATTCAGCATTGTCCGTCCCGCGCGATCGTTCCCGGGTTCCCGCGCGAACAGCACGGTGGCAACGATCTGTCTCAACTCAGGCAGCGAGACCCTTTCGTACCCGGCCATCATCGACCGCTCAATCACTGTTTCGAGGTCGTGTTGCGTGAGGAGTCCAAGCTCGACAAGCTGAATGAGATATCCCTGACCCTCCGGTGACAGCATGGCCTTCTCCGCTTCATGGAAGGACCGGCGCGACTCCAGCGACGGTTTGGTGGGGACGCGCATCCCCGCAGGACCTGCAGGCAGGTTATCATACAGCCAGCTGAAAGCCGCGCTGATCTCGGTCTGCGTGTAACCTTGATCGCGCAGATCATCGAGGTCGACGTCGCTCAGCCGCTTGTTCTCCTGTATAGCGGACATGAGGTAAATCAGAATTTCGACGACTTTTTCTTTCATCGCCCGGTCGCGTCGTTCCCGGCCAGAAGGCCGACATAGAAATCTTCCCGCCGCTTCATCCGTGCTGCGGCGTTCGCCTGAATATCATCATAGCCCAGGAGGTGCAACGTGCCGTGGATCACCAGCCTCGCGGTCTCATTGGCCAGGCTGACGCCATAAGTGCGCGCCTGGCGAGCAGCCTTGTCGAGGTTCACGTACACTTCCCCCTCAATGGCCCCGACTTCCAGAGGAAAGCTCATGACGTCCGTCGGACGGTCATGGCGGAAATACGTCCTGTTGATCCTCCGGGACAGCCGGTCGTCGGTGAACACGACCGACACCGATGCTGCGCGTCGCCGCTCGCGGAGGAGCACCCCACGCACCATCTGTTGCACCCCGCGCTTCGCCACACGCCGCGAGTGATGGGCGTTGTGGACGATCACTTCGATCATGACCGGACGCCCGCCTTGCGCCGTTTCTTCCTGCCCTTTCCCCGCTGGCGGTCCAGGATCCCGTCGGTCAGCGACAGGGCGATCCCGGAGAGCATCACTTCCGGACCGAGCCGTGTGAAGTCTCCCGAGACCAGCGCGCGGTCGACGTTTGCATAGAGGGAGCACCCCCCCTGCTTCTCGACGATCAGGCCCGACAGCTTGCCGTCATGTTCTCCGACAAAGGTCACCTCCCCGAGGATATCGCTCATCACGAAGCCGGAGCAGTAGT
The DNA here is from genome assembly GCA_035506295.1 of Bacteroidota bacterium. Taxonomy (GTDB): domain Bacteria; phylum Bacteroidota; class Ignavibacteria; order UBA10030; family UBA6906; genus DATJPR01. Next base: position 51,498 of record DATJPR010000189.1, read on the forward strand.
GCAGCTGCAGGTGCGCGTTCACGGTATAGACCGACACCAGGTCGCCTTTGCCGGTGCCGATCTTCGTGTTGGGATAGAGCTCGAGTGCCGTCCTCCGCGCAGGATCGTTCAACGCAATCTCGAACCGGTAATTCGCCCCCATCTGTTTCGCAGGGACGCCGAACAGCTTCTCGAGCTTTCTGATATCCGATGCTTTGAACACGGAGGACATGTGACCCTCGGTCGATTCTCGATCGGCGATCGACGCCGAAAACACAAAACCCCGGCTTGCGTGCTACCGGGGCTGCTGCTCACAAAGACAACTGCAGGCAAACCTCCACCCTTGTTGATGTTGCCGCGGTTTGTTGTGCGCTGCGCGATCTCATGGTGCGTTCAACTGCCGAAAATATACCGACATCAGGAGTGATTGTCAAGAAAACCGCCTCTACCACTCGAGCTCCATCCCTTCGGCCGCGGCGACGCATTCGAACCCGTGATGTCGCATGCGGATTTCGTTGCGGCACTTGAGGACAATCTCGTCGATCTTGTCGTCGTCATGCCCGGGGTCATGATGGAAGAGGACGAGCTTTTTCACGCCCGCTTGCTCCGCCAGCGAGAGGGAAAACAGATAGTGGGAGTGACCCCACCCGACGTGGCTCACGTATTCTTCCGGCGTGTAGGTGGTGTCGTGAATGAGGATGTCGGCCCCGCGCGCGAAGTCGATCACTCGCCGGTTCGGATCGCCGCGTTCCGCCATGTACAGGTCGACAATGTGCTTCTCCACGTTGCGCAGCGAGCGCGCAAACTCGCGGTCGAACGGTTCGTTGTCGCTGATGTACACAATGGAATGGTTCCCGGCGTTCAGGCGATAGCCGACGGCAAAGGCCGGGTGATTGACATAGAGCGACGACAGGGTCGCATCGAACAGCTGGAGCGTTTGTTCCTTGACCGGCAGGAAGTTGATCTTCGCCTTCAGTTCGCTCAACTGGATCGGGAAAAACACCTTGTTCATCTGGGCGGCGATCGCCGTGCGGAGCGTCAGACGCTTGGTCTGCGGACCGATCACCGTGAATTCGTTTCCGGAAATGAAGGCCGGTTTGAAGAACGGAAACCCCTGGATGTGGTCCCAGTGCGGATGGCTGATTGCGATGAACGCCTTGACCGACTCTCCCCGCGCGATCAGCGTGTCGCCGAGATCGCGGATCCCGGTTCCTGCATCAAAGATCACGAGGTTGTCGTGGGCGAGCCGCACCTCGAGGCAGGGCGTATTGCCCCCGTACCGGACCGTTTTCGGACCCGGGGTCGGGAGAGAGCCACGGGTCCCCCAGAAGCGGATCAGCATGTCTTGGTCCCCATGAGATGTTCACCCCTCCTTTCGGAGGCGCCTAGCGGGAGGCGGGTGTGAGAAAACTCCCCGCATAGGCAACATAGTGCTCGGCGGATCGCACGAGCGCGGCGCGCTCTTCCCCGGTAAGGTCGCGCACGATGCGCGCGGGCACGCCGGCAACCAGGACACCGGGCGGGACAATGAAGCGTTCCCTGACCACCGCGCCCGCCGCCACGACGGCATCGGGTCCGACCACCGCCCCATCGAGGACGGTGGCGTTCATGCCGATGAGACAGCGGTCGCGGATCGTGCACCCGTGAACCATCGCCAGATGCCCGACCGTCACTTCGGCCCCCACGACCGCCGGCAATTCGTGTGTCACATGAAGAACAGCGCCGTCCTGAATGTTCGACCGTTCACCGACGGTGATGGCGTTGATGTCGCCGCGCAGAACAGCATTGAACCACACGCTCGCGAAGTCCCCGAGACGCACATCGCCGATGACCATCGCGCCTTCAGCAAGGTAAACGGAATGCCCCAGGGTCGGCGAGACGCCATGGTGCAGGATAGGCGGCACGCCCTATCCTTTCGCCCGCGGCGGCACCCACCCCGCGCGGGTCCATTGCATCAACTCGATCGTCACGCTTCCGAGGATCACCTTCATCTTGGCCATGATCGGCACACGGGCTTCGTCATTACTGAACCATCCTTCGAAATCGCCCGTCAGGCCGAAGATCCCCACGAAATTCGCCGTCCCCTCGAACTTGACCGCATCCACCGGGTAATCGATCGCGTCGACCTCCACCGGGTCACGCTCCCCGGAAAAATTGATCCGCGTCGTCACCTTTTGCTCGTTGATGATTGTCGGGATGGTCATCGTGCGCCCGCTGAGCAGATACTGCCGTGCGGTGAAGAACAGCGACAGACCGTCTTCATAGACCTGGTCGAGCGCCATCGTATCCCGTTTCTCAACGACGGTGTCGTGCTCCCCCTTCTCCAGGAACACCATCTTGCGGTCATAGTCGAAGGTGTAGCGCGAGAAATCCCACCAGTCGTCCTGCTTGAGCTTCCCGATGAATTTGTGGGAGTACATCATGGTGTCGATGTAGCTCTCATACGTCGCGTGCAGGTCGACGAACGGAACCTTCGGGTACGAATTGATCAGCGCCTTCGTATGGTAGACGAGGTGGTTCGGTATTTCCTCGCGCTTGAGCGCCAGAACCCGGATCGAGCCGAGATCGAAGGGACCGTACCGGACATTGTACACGAGGTCCTCTCCCACCTGGAAGATGTGGGGTTCTGCGGCCGACTGTCCACGCAGCACGTCGGGATGGATCGCGATACAGAGCAGGGCGCCCAACAGACAACACTGGAAATGGTGCAAGGTCCCGTCCTGTCAGTGAAGGCTGGTCATGTGCGCGTTGATGCGCTCGGCTTCGTCGAAGAGTTTCATCGCCTTCGCGAACTGATTGTCCTCCCCGAGAATGGTCCTGGAGCTTCCTTCGTTGCCGAAGAGGCTCCGCGCGATATATGCCTTGGCGAATGCCTTGATGAAGTGGAGGTCCTGCTCGTAGGACGAGTCCCGGAATTCGACCTTCTGCTCCTTGCCGAGCGCGACGATCTGGTCCAGCATCGGCCTCGTCATTTCGAAATCCTTCACAAACCGCGCGCAGTCCTTGCCGTATTCCTGGCGCAAGGCAGTGCCGTGCTGCTCGAGGTAGCGGTTCGCGAATTCGGGGAACACGTTGTGGCTGCGCAGCTGGACCGTGTATTCGTTCAGCCGGTCCGCCTTCACGATGTAGTCCGGCGTGATCCCGCCGCCGCCGTACACGACGCGCCCGCCCATCGTCTTGAATTTCGGTCTGGTGGAATCCTGCTCTTCCGTATGGGTGATGTTCTCTCCCTCGACTTCGGTCCGTTCAAACGCCTCGCGCGCGTAATTGGCCCTGTCGTGATCGTACGGCCGCTGGATGAGACGGCCACTCGGTGTATAATACCGGGCGGTGGTGAGCCGGAACGCCGACCCGTCACGCAGCATATACTGACGCTGAACGAGGCCCTTGCCAAACGTTGTCTCGCCGACGATGAGCCCGCGGTCCCAGTCCTGGATGGCGCCCGCGACGATCTCGCTGGCTGACGCTGAGGCGTTGTTCACAAGAATGATCAGCGGGACGTTCGTGTATTTTCCGTTCCCTGAAGAGACATACTCCTCGTCGAATTCCGACCGCCGCCCTTTGGTGTACACGATCTTCCGGTCGCCGGGCATCAGTTCATCCACCATCTTGAAGGCCTGCTCCAGGTAGCCCCCGGCGTTCTGACGGAGATCGAGGACCATTCGCTGCATCCCCGCCGCTTTGAGTTTCGTCATCGCTTCCATGAATTCGTCGTGCGTCGTGGCGGCGAAGCGCGAGACGCTGATGTACCCTGTCTGATCGTCGACCATGTAGGCCGCGTCAACCGTGTAGATCGGGATATTGTCGCGCGTGATGTCGAAGTCCAGGGGATTCTTGATCCCCGCCCTCACGATGGTCACTTTGACATGGGTGCCTTTCGGCCCACGGAGTTTCTTTTGAACCCCTTCCTGCGTGATCCCGACGCAGGAGGAGTCATTGATCTTGACGATCTTGTCGCCCCCCAGAATGCCGAGCGCCTCACTCGGGCCCCCGGTGACGGGCGAAACCACCATCAGGGTGTCGTTGAGAACCTGGAATTCGATGCCGATCCCCTCGAAGCTCCCCTGGAATTCCTCCGTGACCCGCTGCATCTGGCTCGCAGGGATGTAGACGGAATGCGGATCCAGTTGACCCAGCAAACCGTTGATCGCAGCTTCGGTGAGCTTTTGCGGGTCGACGTTGTCGACATAGTTCTTTTGTGTGAGACTCAGGACATCCTGAAATTTCGTGATTTGGTCATAAATGCTGTCGGCAGAGAGCACGTGATTCAGCATGGCACCCAACCCAAGACTCAGCACAATAACGCCCAACAGCGTGCCCACAGAAAAACGCTTTCGCATGAATATCTCCCTGAAGAATGTTTGTCCCGTAATCACGGTAGTCAGAGAATAATGTAATGAATTGACCGGACAATCAAAAAACAGTGAACTGCGGCCTACCGGACCGGCTTCCAGTGCGAGGAAACCGATCGGTGGAGTATCGTCACCCAGAGATAGTTCACGAACCACGATCCCATAACGCCGAGATAGCCGTATCGCCGGAACCTCCGGGGCGATTCATAGACCACCATGTCGTCAAAATACACGATGCGACCCAGTTTGCCGAGCCGGCGGAAAAGGTCGTAGTCTTCTCCCGCGGCGATCGTTGCGTCGTAACCGTGCGCCGTCATGAATATGCTGCGGCGCACCACGTGACACTCCCCCCGGCCCATCGACATCCCGACCTTGTTCATCATCGAGAAGAGCCAGTTGAAGAACCCGTGAAACACCAGATCGGACAGGCGGCGATCGTCGGGAAACACCTCGACCCTGCACGTGGCCGCGATCACCGCGGGATCCTGGAGCGCCGCTTCCAACCGGGTGAAGAACTCGTCGGCGTCACCGATCAGGGTGTCCGCGTTCATGAACACCAACGTCGCGCCCCGCGCCCGCGCCGCCCCGAGGTTTCTCCCGAGCGCGATCGTCTGACGGACGCCATCGGTATTCTCGACCACCGGATCGCCATAGCGACGGGCAATCGAGAGCGTCCTATCCGTGCTCCCGCCGTCGCTGATGATGACTTCAAGGCCGAAGCGCTTCCTTCGATCGGCGGTAAATTGCGCGAGCATTCCCGCGAGGAGTTTTTCCTCGTTGAGCGTCGGGACGATGATGCTGAACGCCGGAGTGTCGGACGGGAGCGGACGCGGTTCCATCACGCCGAGGTCACCGCCTGACTGATCCGCACTTTGAACTGGTGAGCGCCCGATTGCGCCCCGCCTGCCGGCTCAAGACGGAACCGCCAATGGGGAATGACGACCGCGGCCTGGAACACACGCTCGAACCCGGCTTCGGACAACGAGACGGTTTCGAGCGGAAACCGCCACAAGGTCGCAGGGCGGTCAAGACTGAACGTCGTCTGCAGCCGGAGCCAGCGATCGACGAGCTTGACACTCCTGACGTTCGGTTCCTCTCCCTGGCTCATGATCCGTCGATCCTGGAGCGGGCGTCCTTCGATATCGTAGAACCGGTCCGGGGCGTCGCCTGCCATCGCACCGATGCACCATTCGATGCCGAGCCAGAGGTCGATGGGGCGCGGCTCCCTGTTGGTGACGACATAGTCCACGGAAAATGCGTCGCGCCCGTCCTCATAACGAAGAGTCTTCCTGACCGACAGCTTGTGGGGGAGGGCCGTGCGCCAGATTCCCCCCTCGCGTTCAAAATCGATTTCCACCTCTTTCCCGTTCACACGCTGGGCAACCGTGTATGGCTGATTGACGAAGTCGCCGAGTTCCGGATATCGGCATTCCTGCACTTCGTGCAATGTGGTCGCCTCGCCGAAGAAGTGATCGATCATCGAGCCGTGCCGGTACCAGTCATAGGAGAGATACCGGTCGAGCCCCGCTTCTTTCACTTCCCCGGGTTCCGTTCCGCCCGGCCGCTGACCATGCGCCGCTTCAATGACGCGCCGGTGGTACCCTTCTTCTCTCCTGCTGACAATGTCGAGGAGGTTGACGGCCTCGGGCTTCACCGAGAGCTCGACCATCGTGGCTCCCGATGCCGGCGTGAAACACATGTCCAGACGCCCGGATTCGACAATGACCTCCGTGTGTCCATCGGCGTCAAAATCCGTTTCTTCGACCTGGGGCGCGTGCAATGGCTGAAGACCGTCGAGCCCGGCCTCCGCGCGGAGCAGGCTGCGGTACACCGGCATCCGGAGGTTCGGAAGGTAGAGCCCTCCGAAGACGCCGTGCCAGTACGGATCGTTGCATTGCCCTGCCCAGAGAGCATCAAGGATTTCCTGGGGGACGTGACCCCGGTGCAATGCGTGCACGCGGGAGGCGATCCGGAGCATCTTCTTGTGCATATGGTTCGACTCGGGGTACTTGGCGAGGAAATTCCGCCAATACCCTCCGCGCACGAACACCGCAAACTCTTCAAACAATCCGTGGTCCTTCAACGCCTGCTCGAACTTCTCGAACCCGGCATAGGCCCGGGGCGTCAGGGCCCATTTGAGCATCTCGCCGTACGCTGCCGCGGGAAGATACACCCGGCCGGCCGGAGAGAACAGGTTTACAATCGTTCCCGCGTGGATCGGCTTCACCCACGACGATTCCTGCTCGATCATCCTGCAGAAGGACTCGAGCCAGCCTTCTTCATAGACGCTGTGATACGTCTTCGGCCACACCCCGAACTTCTCGCCATCGTCGCCGTGGATGACGAACCTTCTCCCGTCCAGTGAAGCGACCGTCCGGAAGTAGTCGAAGGATTCCGACAGAGATTTGAACGGGATCGCATAGCGCAGGACGCGGTTGATGGGAAGGACGGCCAGCGCCTTCCCGTTGTCTTCCGTGATGTAGTAGCCCGTGAGCTGTTCATCGCGCAGCCCCGCGTAGCGGAAATGGGTGTCGTCGATCATAACGAATTCCACGCCCGCCTCCACCAGGGAGGTCACGAGGTGTTGCTCCCACACGCGCTCTGCAAGCCACATCCCCCTCGGTTGCACTCCGAACAGATCCTTTAAAAGCGTCGTCAGCTTGCGGATCTGGCCGACACGATCCTCCGGGGGAATGACGGGAAGGATGGCCTCGTAGTACGCGCCGGTCAGGAGTTCGATCTGCCCGCGTTGCACCATCCCCTTGATCCTGTCGATCAGTTCCGGATGGTGGTCGACGACCCACTCGAGAAGCGTCCCCGTCCAGTGCTGCGTGAACTTCACCGAGGGATGACGCTCGAGCACGTCCAGAAACGGCTTGTACGCGGCCTGGTACGCTTCTTCGAAGACAGAATCGAAGTTGCCGATCGGCTGGTGGCTATGGACGGCAAAAACGAAATTGACGGTCTGCATGAATTCCTGAAGGTCCGACAACCATACTGATCCCGCGTCTGTCCGGCACGGAGGATCCGTCCGGGGGCTCCTGTGCGGCTTGCCTTACTGCTCCGGCTTCATTTGCGGGAAGAACATGACGTCGCGGATCGATTCCTGACCGGTCATGAGCATGGTTAGCCGGTCGATCCCCATCCCCATGCCCGCGGTGGGAGGCATCCCATATTCGAGCGCTCGGAGATAGTCCTCGTCGAGCGGCTGGATCTCCTCTTCCCCCCGCGCCCTCGCCTTCATCTGCTGCTCGAAGCGCTGGCGCTGGTCGAGAGGATCGTTCAATTCGCTAAAGGCGTTGCAGAGCTCCTGTCCGTCGCAGATGACTTCAAACCGTTCGACCAGTCCCTCCTCGCTCCTGTGCTTCTTCGCGAGCGGGGACATGGAAAGCGGATAATCAGTGATGAACGTGGGCTGAAGCAGTTTCGGTTCAACGTGCGCACTGAAGATCTCATCGATGATTTTCCCCGCGCCGTCTCCCGGCGCGACGTCAACATGAAGCTCCCGTGCTGCAGCACGCAATTGCTGCTCGTCGAGATTGCGGAGCGCACGCCCGGTATGTTTCTCAATCGCCTGGAACATCGTGAGACGCTCCCACGGCGGCGTGAAGTCGATCGTCTTTCCGTGGCGCTCAACGACGAGCGATCCGTGGAGGGCCCGGGCGACCCGCCCGATCATTTCCTCGACGGAATTCATCATCCAGACATAGTCTCGATACGCGACATACACTTCCAGCATTGTGAATTCGGGATTGTGGTTCTTGTCCATCCCTTCGTTGCGGAAGTCCTTGGAGATTTCATAGACCCCATCAAAGCCGCCGACAATGAGGCGCTTGAGGTAGAGTTCATCCGCGATGCGGAGATACAGATCGATGTCGAGGGCGTGGTGATGCGTCACAAACGGCCTCGCGAACGCGCCGCCGTATTGCGGCTGGAGCACGGGCGTTTCCACCTCCAGGATTCCCCGTTCATCAAGGAACTGGCGGAGCGTGGAGACGATCCTCGCGCGCTGGACGAACACGTCGCGGACGCCCCGGTTCACGATGAGATCGACATACCGCTGCCTGTACCGGAGCTCTTTGTCGGCAAACGGGTCGTAGACCGTGCGATCCCCGTGCTCGTCGGTTTTTTCCTTCGCCACCGGCAGCGGGCGGAGCGACTTCGAGAGCAGGGTCAGCTCTTTGGCGTGGACGGTCACCTCGCCGGTCTTTGTCCGGAAGACAAACCCGTGTACGCCGACCAGGTCGCCGATGTCGAGGAGCTTGAACGCATGGTACGTCTCGCCCAGGTCATCCTGCTTGAGATAGACCTGGATTCTTCCCTTGCTGTCTTCAAGATGAAAAAACGATGCCTTTCCCATCCTGCGCAGGGACATGATCCGTCCTGCAATCGCCACGTTCATCGCGGGGGAATCCTCCTTGAAGGATCCGAGGATCTCCGCCGAACTTGTCGATTGCTCGAACGCGTACGGATAGGGATTGACTCCCCGGGCGCGAAGAAGGTCGTGTTCCTCACGGCGCCGGGCCATGAGATCGTTGAGTTCCTGCAGATTCTGGTCGTTGTCCACGAATTCTCCGGCGAACCTCCTATGATGATTTGATTTTAGTTAAGTATTGTACCCACAAATTCATGTAGAAGCAATAACTCTGGGGCAGGGGCATCGAAGAGCAGATGAGGCGGGATGGGCGGGACTACGCGGACCGGCCTTCGGGAAAGTGCGGGGGGGCTGGGATCCGCATCTGGTGCACTTTGCGCCGGAAAGGCTCAGGCACCGTGCCGATGGTTTTCTTTTCGTAATCGTACACGGCGATGCCGGTCTTCACGCGTGCGATTTCCTTCTGGTCCGATTGCCGGCTGATGCGAAACAGCATATCGAACGTGTGTTTCTGGACGTCGTCAACCGCGACATCGATACTGAGAAGGTCACCGTGGAACGCCTCCGCGCGATAGACGACGACGGCGTCGGTCATGATGATCCCCAGTCCCTCGATGTCTTTTTCGGAATATCCGAGCGATGCAAGAAAACGGATGCGCGCTTCCTGGACGAGCGTGAGGACGGCGCCGTTGCCGAGATGCCCGCCGTAGTTGATGTCGGAAATCCGGACCGTGAGATCCGTGCTGAAAGGGAAAACCTCGGGGAGGGAAACGCTCGCGCGGGCCATGAGGGCGTTACGTGGAACGGTGACGGACCATACGGTAGCTGACGCTCCCGACAAGCAGCGCCACGCCTCCGAGAACAGCGACATCGGCAATGTTGAAGATCGCGGTGCGGATGCCACCCACCCCGACGTTGAGAAAATCGATCACCACCCCGTTGTAGACGATGCGATCGATCAGATTGCCGAGCCCGCCGCCGACGATCATGGCGATGGCCGCGCGTTCGCTCAGCCCGACGTCCCGCGAGAACGAAGCGTAGGCCGTCAACAGGATCAGCATGGTGCCTACGGTCACGGTGAACAACAGGAACCGGAGCCCCGGGTTGAGCTCGGCACCGAAACTCAGCATCCCCCCACGATTCTCCTCATATTGAAGCCGGAACAGATCGCCGAAAATCGATTGCCTGACCCCCGGCTCCAAACGCTCCCGCGCAAAGTCTTTCGCAACACGGTCACACCCGATACACATGATCGAAATCACGAGCACGATGACAAGGTTTCGAAATGTTCGGCCTTCGAGCATGCGCAAAACTGCCCCCGGTATTGATTGGTGAGGCCGGAACAGGGATCACGCCCGGCCGGAGCTGCTCCATCTGTGTACGGAAAACAGGGTCCTCTCGTTGCACGACACTCTGCAAAATCCCCGGCACCCCTCTTTCCCTGTGACACTTTCCCCTCCTCGAAGGTTTAGGGGAATTTACGCGAAGCGCCGCCCTCACGCATGGACTTTCACCGCGACAATGGTCATATCATCGTGCTGTGCGACGTTGCCCACGTAGGCGCGAACGTCTTCAACGATCGCCTGGATAAGGAGATCGACCGGTTCGGCGCGGTGACGGCGCACGGACTCCAGGAACCGTGATTCCCCGAATTCCTCATTCCTGACGTTCATGGCCTCCGTGAAACCGTCCGTGTAGAACACCAGCAATTCACCCGGCTGTAGCTTCAGCTCGACTTCTTCGAGAACGTTATTGAACGTATCGCCCCGTTCGAGGCCAAGCGCCATCCCTTTTGTCGTCAGGAAGCGTTCGTCCCCTCCGGCCCCCGCCGTGAGCAGGATCGGACACTGGCCCGCGCGCGCAAAGCGCAATGTTGAGGCGTCGCCGTCGAGCACGGCATAGAGCATGCTCACAAACGAATTCCGTTCGATCGTGCGGTACATCAGCCCATTCACCTTCGTGAGGACGGCTTTCGGCGTAACGCTCTCCTCGGCGTTCGACTGGAGGATGCCTTTTGTTAGGGTCATGTAGATTGCGGCAGGGACCCCCTTGCCCGAAACATCGCCGAGCGCGATCCCGAGTTTTCTCGCGCCGAGCCGGACGAAGTCAAAATAGTCGCCCCCGACTTCCTGGGCGGGGATGCAGAGCCCGGCGATCTCGTACCCTTCGATCTTCGGGTGCTCCTTGGGGAGCAGGCTCATCTGCACATTGCGCGCGATCTCCAGTTCCTTTGCCATACGCACGCGTTCGCTGATCCGGAGGATGTGATTGGGCATGATCTCCGGAGTGAATTCAAAGCGTTTCCGTCGAACAATCCCGATCACCGCCACGAGAAGAGGGACGACCATGGCCGCACAGAACATCACACGGCTTCCCGCGAACGCGTCCCCCGTAGAGCTGAAGAGCGGGATCGCCACGCCGAGAGCAACCGCAACAAAATGCGCCGTCAGCGCAGTCAGAAGATCGTATCGGAGGAAGAGGACAATGAAGAGCACGCCGTACGACGCCACGATGACGAGGTTCCACGGCCTGGCCAAACTCCCGATCGGGATCTCCCATTGCCAGAGTGCCGTGCATGTCCACACCAGCACCGAGACGACCACCCCGAGCCATACGCGCCCTGTCTTCTCACGCAGATAGGACACAAAGAAGAGTCGCGTCACCACCTCACCAAAGAGCGCGGCAGTCAGGGCGAAGAGCACAGGCTGAAGCCCGGGGAGGTAGGATTCGGGGAGTCCTTGGAGGCTGACAGGGTACATCACTTTTCCTGCACGGACGAGAACTGCAAGGACGACGGCGTGGACCCCAAGGATCGCGAGCCCCCATCCGTACCCTCGGATGAGGGATTCGCCGCCATTGCTGGTAAAGAACCGTCTTGAAAGCAGCGCGTCCATTGACGTCATCTTGCCGGCCCAGACGCTTCTCGACGACGATTCGCCGACACTCCAGGCGGAAAATGCCAGTACGGCCATGAAGAGCTGCAGAACGAATACCCAGAGAAGGGTGGTGATCAACCGGACGTAGGTCTTGTTCAGATCGCCTATCATCGTCGACGCGCCGATGCCCGGGAACTGATTGAGCACGGACAGCACACCGACAGCGAAATAGCCCAGGAAGACAAGGAAGGCCATGCGTGTCCCGACCTCCCCTTCGTGGTATTTTTTCAGAAAGAGAATGACCACGAAGAAGAAGAGGAGGAAGCTTGCCACCATCGAGACGGTATAGAAGAACGCCGCCGTCGTGAACTCTCCGCTAAGGCGCGAATTAAACTCGCGGTCGATGGTCGCGTCCCACCTGATCTCCGCCACTTCGTCGCCCTGCACGCGCGCGAAGAGGTCAAGCTCGACGCCATGTTCGTGCCGCTCGTAGATGAACTCGTGGTCCACCCTCTTCGTCTGTTTGATATCGGACGAAGTCTTCAGGGTATACGCCGGAAAATCAGGATGGAACTTCGCGAGTACCGCTTCCGCCATTCGACGCGCGGTGTCGGGTGCAATGGTGGGGCGCGCGACGGTGTCGAGAATCTCATGGCTGTACCGCAGGACCCGACCAGCCGGTGACATGTACACGGTGAATCGCTCGGGGTTCTCGCTGATGGAGAGATTCCTGTTATACCATGAGACTTCCCAGTGCGAGGCGGGGATCGAATCGGAGCGGACGATCTCATTCGCCCTGGCGATACCGTATTCCTGTTGGAGGAAGAGGTTCGGGACGGGATTTTGGACGATCCATGCGTCGACCGTGAGGCCCGACAGATCGTACCCCAGGCCTTTCATGAACGTTGCGGCGCTGTCGATGACCTGAACACGCGTCAACCGAAAGTCAAACGAAGCCTGCGGGGAGATCGAACCGGCGAAATGCAGGAAGGCCAGGAAACCGAGCACGCCGAAGAGTGTCGGTATCCAGAGTCGTTCTCGCGTAAATTCTGCCATGGTATGTCCGTATCGTGTGGGTTAACGGTCAGACGGACTGTGGAGCACGCCGGAAGCGGGCTCTACTTCGACGCAAGCTGACAGGCCATCTTGACGACAATCTTGTGCAGTGTGCCGTCCGAGACCATCGGAGCATGCGCGTCGTGCGGGAAAAAGAGCGCGAAACTGTCCGGAACGAGATGGAGATACGTTGCCGGACGTTCCGTGAAGAAGACGATGTCTTTTTCCACATCGAAGGGGGCAACTTCTCTCCGGCAATCCGCTCGCGCTCTCCACCCGATGCTTTCGTCACCGTCAAGCAGAACCTGAATATCGATGTACTTCTCATGCGCTTCAAGCACTGCATCGCTCTGCCGGACTCCGGCCTTGCGTATCACGCTCGCATACAGCGAGTCTCCGTCGATTCCGAACCTGCCATCCGGCAGAGTCCGGAGATCGGTCCGCGCAAGGAAGGCAATGACTTCCGGCATCCGAGGGTGCAGCACGCTATAGGTATGAAGGTTCGACAACGTGTCGAGGATCATCGATGAGCGATCTCCAGTCTACCAGGATCCAGACGCTCCCCCGCCCGAGAATCCCCCTCCCCCACCCGAAAAACTCGACGAGCTCCCCGAGGATGAGGAACTCCACGAACTCCAGCCGTGCGACCCGGCCGTAGACGTCCCCGCCCAGGTGCCCATCCGCTTTCCCATGGAGGTTTTGGGAAGAAGAATTCTCGCGAGAGGATAGAGAACGATATATGCGCCCAACAGCGACATTCCGAAGGTTACTCCGTACACTGCCGTTGGGAACGCTGCATAGAACGGAATGAGAAAAACATAGAGGAACCACCCTACACCCCCGGGACTGGCGATCCCGACGAGCGTGAATGTCCCCAGCGTGACAAACAAGAAGAGCCCGAACAGGAGATAGCCGAGAATTCCGAAGTCGCTCTCGGAGGTTGATCCATCGGTCTCCGCGGTGTACTCGCCCCGAATCGCCGCAAGAATTGCCTCTGTGCCGTCCCTGACCCCGCCGTCGAAGTCACCCGCTTTGAACCGGGGGGTAATCTCATGACGGATGATGGAGCCGCAAGTGATATCGGGCAACGCCCCCTCGAGTCCCGAACCCACTTCAATTCTCACTTTGTGATCGTCCCGCGCAATCACCAGGAGGACGCCGTTGTCCTTTTTCTTCTGGCCGATCTTCCATGCCTCGGCAACCCGGATCGAGAACTCCTCGATGGTTTCGCCGTCCTGCAATGCCGGGATCGTCAGCACGACGACCTGATTCGAGGTTGAGTCCTCATGGGCCTTCAGGAGCGCCTCAAGCTCTCGCACGGTCGAGCCCGAAAGCAACTCCGCGGTGTCGTTCACGCGCCCGCTGAGGTACGGCACCGGCGTGTCGGCCCGGGAGACGACAACTCCCGACAGCAGACTCCAGACGGCAGCCATCCGGACGAGGGTCTGCGTGGAGAACCGACGAGGGCGGTTTCGTGATGGTACGTGAAGGCGGGAAAAAAGGTTTCCCGTGCGTGTCAATGTCCCGAGAAGAGGAGACGAAGTGAAGCGCATCAAGGAGATCAATGGTCGCTCATGCGGAGAGCATCGGGAAGTTCGTCCTGGTCGTCCGGTCTTCTGCTCACCCCGTGCCGTGCGAGCAGGTCACCGCTCTCGCGAATCCCTTCGATCAATCCCTCCGCGGGCGTTCCCTTTTGAATCCCACGGACGATGGTGCGGACGATGGAATGCCAGTCGTCGGGTTTCACCTTGGCGTTGATGCCGGTATCGCCGAGGACCATGACGCGATGTTCGAGCAGGCTCACGAAAATCAGAATGCCCGTTCGGTCGCGCGTCTTGAAGACCTCCTCGTTGATGAAAGCCTCGGCAGCGCGTTGGCCGATGTGCCTTTCCATCAGGTGATGACCGGCGAAGAGTCGCTTGAGGAAACTGTTCCACCGCACCAGCGCGAACCCGACCACCCCCGCCAGCAGCACCAGGCTCGACATCTGACCGTACGTGAACGGAAATCCCCACGCTTCCTGGCTATGGAAGAAGACCAGCAGTGCAAGAGCAAGCGTCGACAGGAGCGCAGCGCCTCGCCACTGGGCTTCCTCGTAGGTACTGCTGTGGTCAACGACGAACGGAACAATTTCCCCCGAGGTCTTCGCTTCGGCCTCCTGGACAGCCGTCGTGATGCGGGAAAGATCGTCCTGGGTGAAAAAACGGGATACGGTGTGGCTCATGGTAAATAGTCCGAATGACAGGAAGGTCGCCGCTCTCAGCAATGCGGCATTGGGGAACACCCCGGCATTCCCGGGGAAAATGCTGCACGTGTTGCATGGTAGAAAAAAGCCGGATGACTCTCAAGAGAACTGGCGCCGGACATTGACGCGCGTATAGGCGAGGCGAAAGTCCTGTCGTTCAAGAGTTCTGTTCGAGACGCTCCCCGGCTCGGTAAGCGTGTACACCAGATCACAGCGTGCGTCGATAGCTTCTGCCACCAGCGATTGGATAACGGCGCTCTGAACGCCGCGCCGCCTGAACTCAGGGATGGTGCTTGCGCCATACATCGCGGCGACATTCTCATGGACGGAGAGTGCGCCCCCTCCGGCGGGCTTTCCTTCGACCATCCCGAGAAGGCACACCGTCCCGGGTTGATGAAAGAGACTCAACAGGACCTCGACATTCTCGCTCGTGACAGCTTCCGGTCCCGAAAATCCCTCAAGGACCGTCTTTGCCCACAGTTCGCCTTCGGTCGGCGAACAGTGCCGAACGGTGCACTCACCGGCGGGGATCGCGGGAGACGATGCCGGGAGGCGCCGGACGAGCATATTGCTGAATCCAGCGATGACATACCCCCGTGCGGCGAGGAGGGGAAGGATTGCGCGATCGACCAGAGGACAGATCTCCATCGACACGCCGGCGCCGCGGACCTTGAAGAACTCCTCGACCTCGTCGAACTCTTCTTCCGTCACACTTCGCTCGATCCCGAGTCCCAGCACCTGGGTATGCACCGAGCCGATGCCCGCGAAAATGGCGAACCCTCCCGCGACCGGGATCCACGTTGCCCCCGACTCGGGATGAAGCTGCGCATGAATGCGCGCCGATTCCACGCCGACCCAGGCATCGGCGGACTCAATGCGCCGGGCCAGGGCCTGATCAACAAACAGCCCCTGGCGGCTCATGCCGTGCCCTTCCTCCGCGCAGCGGTCCGCCGCGGCACTTCAACGGTCTGTTCCCAGGAATGAGCGCTCAAGAGGGTATCCAAGTTGCGACAGGTCCAGCATGTGAGAATCCAGAAACTCGCGCACGGTCTCTGCGGAGATCGCCTGCGTGATGCCATACTCGATCTCCGTCCTCCGTTCGATGAAGATCTGACCCGTGTACGGAAGATCAAGGTCGATCTCGTCCGATTCGTGTTCGCGTCCCGGCGTGAGGACGTAGCTGGAATGCGCGGGGACCATTTTGATCAATCCGACCACTTCGAAATTCGGCACGCCATCCCGAAGTGCAAGGCAGATCCCCCCGCTGAATCCGCGGCCGAACACCGCATCGACCACGAACGAATGTTTCTTGTCCTTGTTGGGACTGCTGACGATGCCTCTGGTCACGACCTTGATCCCGGCGGGATATCCGTATAGATAGAGAAAGGTTCCCCATCGAAGTTCGTCCGATTTCCCGAGCGCATATGGGAGAACCGGAGGCATGAGAAGTTGGGATGACTCGTACCGGTGTCCGACGATGGCGAGGTCATTCGCGCGATCGAGCGCAAGGACTTCCACCGTACCCCCCTCAGGCAGTGTGGCCACATAGAGGGCCGTCCGTTTAAGGATGGAGACGGTGGCAACGTACGGGCTTGGCTTGCGGTCAGCCCCGGGAAAATACGCGGTGAGGGTATCGGGAAAAGCGACGATGTGCGCACAGGTGAGAAACGCAATTCTCCGGCTCCCCGAAACGATGACCGTTGCCGTTCCTGACGTGGTACTGTTCGCGTACACCGAGGTCGCCTCGTGCGCGCTCAACACCGCCTCGCCGACATCGGTGAGGCGAAATCGTTCCTGCGGTCCAAAGAAATACGTCTTGTAGTAGGCAACCGCGTTGAGGCGCTGGATCGACTCCCCCATGCGTTCAAGATAGGAGGACGTCGGTGTGGTGGGAAACTCCGAATCGTACTCGCCATCGGCGACGAACGAGCGGGTCACCACCGGCCCGCTCGAAGAGCAGGCTGACAGCGCGACCGCCAGAGAGCAGAGCAGCATGTTGCGAATCACGGGACACTGCATAGGTCCTCCCTCGTTCCGCCGGGGAAGGCGGCGTTGGTGAACACATGCGGCGAGACCACCGATCAGGCAAGCACGTCGTCCATTCCCGCCAGCTCTTTCAAAGATCGTACTTCTGATTTCGTGAGCGCCCGGGACTCTCCGCGCGGGAGTCCGGATTTGGTGATCGGCCCGTACGCCACGCGATCCAGTTTGCGTACGCTGTAGCCAAAGTGTTCGAACATCCTGCGCACCTGCCGGTTACGCCCCTCGTGGATCACGATGCCGATCTCCTTCCCTTTGCCCTGAGGGAGAACAATCACTTCCGCCGGCGCCGTCCGCCCGTCCTCGAGCTCGATCCCTTTCGCAAGTCTGGCGCGATGGGACGGCTGAAGCGGCGTCTCCAGCGTGACATGGTAGGACTTGGGGATTTCATGGCGCGGGTGCATCAGTTGATGCGCAAATGGTCCGTCGTTGGTGAAGAGAAGAACGCCGGTCGTGTGCCTGTCGAGCCGACCGATCGGATAAATACGGTGGCGCGACGACACAAGTTGCATGACCGTGTTTCTCCCCCGTTCATCGCTCAGGGTGGTGATCGTGTCTTTGGGCTTGTTCAGAACGAGGTAGACATACTCCTGCGAAGGCGCAACCTCGTGCCCGCGCACGGACACGTGATCGACGGAGAGCCGCACCTTTGTTCCCAGATCGGTCACCACTGCACGGTTCACCCGGACCTCACCGGCCTGGATGAGATCATCTGCTTTCCGGCGCGACGTCACACCGCACATGCTGAGAAAGCGGTTCAGCCGGACGACCGTCCCCGGCGTGTGTTCGTGTTTCACGGAGAGTCCATCCCTTCCGCGGGCGCAGAGTACCGTTCCTCGTTCTGCTGTCGCTCGCCGCTCCATTCACCGGACGATGTTCCCAACTCGTCCTCTTCCTGAAGTCGTTTTTCCTCCATCTCTTTGAGAAGGCGCTTCTCCACTTCGTACTCCGCTTCGGCGAGCAGTTCGTTGATTTCGCGCGGCCTCGGAAGCTCGGACAAATCGTTCAGGCCGAAATGCTTGAGAAAGTCGCGCGTTGTTCCATAGAGGAGCGGCCGTCCCGTCGAGGCAGCCCTGCCGACGACCGTCACGAGATTGCGCTCCATCAGCGACCGGAGCACATAGTCGGCATTGACGCCCCGGATCGCTTCGATTTCGGGCTTCGTCACCGGTTGCTTGTAGGCAATCACGGCGAGACTTTCCAGCGCAGACACCGAGAGCTTTCTCTTCGAGCGTTCACGGACCATTCTTCCGAGCCAGACGCCGAACTGCGGCTGGGTCGCGAATTGGTACCCGCCGGCGACTTTCACGATCCTGAACGCCCGCCCAGCCTGGCCGTACTCGCGATTCAGATCCTCGATGACCGTGAGGATCTTTTCCGGCGACAACACCGTGCCTCCCTCGGGCGCGAGGATCTCCGTGATTTGACGAAGCGAGAGCGGCTCATCCGTCGCAAAGAGGAGCGCCTCCACGACTTCACGCTCCGAGGGCAGATTCCCCTGAATGCTCATGAAGCTCCCACGCTTACTGCGTGCATCTGCTGGGAATGCTCGACAGCAATGTCTTCGCCCCCGTTCACGGGATAAATGCGCACGATGCCGTTCTTGGTCAGCTCCAGGATCGCGATGATCGTCACAATGATCCGGAGTTTCTCCGTCATGTGGACCACCATCTGCATGACCGTGCCGCTCTTGTGGACCCTGAGGAAATCCATGATATACGCCATCTGCTCATCGACGGTGACGTCAAGGAGCGTGACCTCGTGCACGACCTTCTTCGGCATATGATCGATCGCGGACTTGTACGCCGCGATCAGGTTGAAGAGGGTCACTTCCTTCAACGAATCCTCGTTCTCCTCTTCTGAAAGGACCTTTGTATCCGCCATGAAAAACCGGCGGTAGTAGACCCTCCGCTGCTCGGCCTCCATGTGCTCCATGTGCTGCGACATCTCTTTGTACCGCTTGTACTCGATCAGCCGGCGCACCAGCTCGGCGCGCGGATCCTCTTCCTCGTCGGCGCGTTCGGTGGCAGGAAGCATCATCCGGACCTTGATCTGCATCAGCGTGGCGGCCATGACGATGAACTCCCCGGCAACCTCGAGATCCAGAGCGGCGATGAGATGCAGCGAGACGAGATAGTCCTCCGTGATCTTCGCAATCGGGATATCGTAGATGTTCAGCTCGTCCCGTTTGATGAAGAACAGGAGAAGATCGAGAGGGCCTTCAAAGTCTGTCAGCTTGACTTTATACACGACTCATCCGAGTTTCATGACGCCGCGCACTTCCGCCATTGTTGCGGAGGCGCGTTCATGCGCCCTCCGCTCGCCGTCCTGGAGCACGTCTTCGACGCGTTCCGGATGCGCATCGTACTGCGCGCGACGTTCCCGCATTGGCGCAAGCGCCGCGTTGATCGCGGCTGCCGCCCGCTGTTTGCACTCCACACACCCGAGCTTCCCCGATCGACATCCCGCTTCGATCTCCTTGACCTCGCCGGGATTGAATTTCTGGTGATAGCTGAACACCAGGCAGATTTCGGGGCGACCCGGATCGTTTTTCCGCACCTTCAGCGGATCGGTGACCGCCGTCCGCATTTTCTTCTGAATCTCCTCCGGGCCATCGGAGAGCAGGATGGTGTTGCCGATCGATTTGCTCATCCTGTTGCCGTCAAGACCGGGAAGCCTCGCGAATTTCGTCAGCTTCGGTTCCGGTTCGGGGAACACGGTGCCGTATTGATTGTTGAACCGACGAGCAATCTCGCGCGAAATCTCCACATGGGGTACCTGGTCTTCGCCCACCGGGACGAGATCCCCCTTGTACAAGAGAATATCCGCCGCCTGGAGAACCGGATAGCCAAGATGCCCGTAGCTCACATTCTCGATGTGCAGGTCCCGCACCTGATCCTTCACCGCCGGATTCCGTTCGAGCCGCGCCGCGGTGATCAACATCGAGAAAATAAGATGGAGTTCGGTGTGTTCCTTCACTTTCGACTGCCGAAAGATCGGACTCCTTGCAGGATCGATCCCGGCGGCCAGCCAGTCCTTCACCATCTCCACCGAATTCTGGTATATCAACGATGTGTCGAGGTTGGTCGTCAGGACATGATAGTCGGCGACCAGATGATAATTGTTGTATTCCTGCTGCAACGAAACCCAGTTTTCCAATGCGCCGGTCAGGTGCCCCAGGTGAAGTTTGCCTGTCGGGCGCATGCCGCTCAGAATCGTCTTTTTCGTGGCCAAGTGAATCTACGCCGCTTTCATAGTGATGAGTGAGAGGACGGTGAATTGCAAGCTGGTGAAGAAAGGTCGGAGGAGACGGCGTTCCACAGCGCGGGTCCCGGGACGGCTCACTGCAGGAAAAGGTAGGGTTTCCAACGTTCGTTGACAGTCCCGACGTATTGCCGGATGAATGTCACATGATTGGGTCGCATCGGCTTTCGTTTCAGCGGCATGGCCGCTTCCTCCGGTGTCCTGTCCCCTTTCCGATTGTTGCACCGGACGCAGGCACATACGAGGTTTTCCCACGTGTCCTCCCCGCCGCGCGAGGATGGGATGACATGGTCGACCGTCAATGCGATATCGCTCCTTCCGCAGAACTGGCAACGGTGCCCGTCCCTCCGAAGGATGTTCTTTCGTGAGAGGATGATGTTCTTGAAGGGAATTTTCACATAAATCCCTAGTCGCAAGACGCTCGGGAAAGGCATCGAACTTGAAACACTATGCAACAACTTCCCATCGCTCGTTTCCAGGAGCTCCGCTTTCCCCAAAAACAATAGGATAACTGCTTTCCTCGCACTAATGACGCTCATCGGTTCGTAATTCTGATTAAGAACCAGAACCTTGGCGTTGAGTCGACCATTGGGGCCATAAGCCCGTACAGGCGCGCTGAAGACGAATCCTCCTCTTCCGATTTGTGTTGAAGACACCGTTTTAAGCTGTTCAAAAATATACCACCTGTGCCTATTATTGTCAAGGATGGCGTCGGTGATAGGCAAGGAGAGGGGGAAAGGGGGAAAGGGGGAAAGGGAGAAAGGGAAAATGGAAGGAAAGGAGACTTTGGGACTTTGAGAAGAAAATCCAGCAGACAGTTAACAGTGGGTCATCAGTAATATCTGTCCGCTGTCAGCTGTCTGCTGTCTGCTGTCCGCTTACTGCTTACCGCCTACTATTCTGGTATCTGCACTGCCACGAACGCCGATTGATGATTCTGATTTCGTTCGAGCCGCAAGAGTACCGATTCTCCCGGCTTTCGCTGGTCAAAGATCGATTTCAAGTCCCTGGTCGAACGCACGGGCTTGCGGTCCGCCTCTACAATAATATCCGATCGCTGAATGAACCGGTTGAACGATTCACTGAACTGTTTGACGTCCGTGACGATCACGCCATGGTCGAGATCCAGCGATTTCTTCTCATCGGCGGAAAGATTCCTTACGCTCATGCCCACAGCGTCGATCGCGGTCGGCTTCGTCGATGCCGCGGCAGCCTCGTTCTCCTCGTCCGATTCGGCCGGAGCGGCGTTCGCAGCGAGGTTCGCATCCTGACGGGCTTTGAGCTTCACCTTCACTTCCATCTGCTTCCCGTCACGGAACACCAGGAGCGACACATCATCCCCGACGTGGCGCTGGGCAACGTTCGATTGCAGCTCGTTCGGCGCGTTGACCTCCTTGCCATCGATCTTCAGAATAACGTCACCACGCTTCAATCCGGCAGCTTCTGCGGAGCCCCCTTTTGTCAGATCATCGATCAGGACCCCTTTGGCGTCCTTCATCCCGAGGGCATTCCCCATGGTCTGGTCGACCGTGGAAATAATCACGCCGATGTATCCACGTTCAACTTTCCCCTCCTTGATCAGGTCCGTGGCGACCGTCTTGAGGAGATTGACCGGGATGGCGAATCCGTAGCCCTGGTACCGCGCGTTTGTAGTGGCGATCGCGCTGTTGATGCCGATGACTTCGCCGGTCATGTTCACCAAGGCGCCGCCGCTGTTCCCCGGATTGATCGCCGCATCCGTCTGGAGAAAATTCTCGATCCCGTAGTTCCCCTGAATGATCCCGATGTTCCTTCCCGTCGCGCTGATGATGCCGGCGGTCACCGTGGAGGAAAGACCGAGCGGGTTCCCGATCGCCAGCACCCACTCGCCCACTTC
>DATJPR010000190.1:0-6945 GCA_035506295.1 Bacteroidota bacterium
ACTTGTTCAGACGATCGGATTCGCGATTTCGGCGACCCCAATCGTGTTTGATCCGGAACAATATACGCGCCTGCGGGCGGAGGTGATTAAGCAGTATCCAGAGGCACCGATACGATGGCTTCAAGCAGAATTTGTGCTCACGCAGATCGATGATGCGCTGTTCAATTATTACTACGTCTACAATGGACCCGTGGACCAGTCCAGCATTCGCCTCGACCAACCCGACTTCTCCAATATTCCTCACGGGCTTGGCGTGTTCGGGAGCAGTCTCAGTGTGACGATGACGTACCCAATCAAGCGCTAACGGAACAGTTGACAGTGGACAGCGGACAGCCGACAGTGTATCGCCAGGAGGAGAAACGAAGAGGTAGGAAGAATTCAACGCCTGAGCGCTACTTGATCAAGGTCATCTTACGGACTGCAGTGTTGCTTCCTGCTTTCAGGCAATAGAAATATACGCCGCTCGCCATATTGCTGCCATCGAATTGGAATGAGTGTCTTCCTGCCGGATAGCGACCATTTGCCAAGACTGCCACCTCTCGGCCGAGGATGTCGAACACGATCAACCGTACCCAACTGTCCACTGTCCACTGTCCACTGATAACTGTTTTCGGATTAAACGGGTTGGGGTAGTTCTGCTCCAGCCGAAATCCCGAAGGAAACGTCCGCACGGATTTGACGTCCATCGCCCCACTCAGCTCATCGATGTTTCGCCGGTAGACCCCGCCCCCCTTCGTTCCGGCATAGATGTAGGTCGAATCTGCCGCGAGAGACTGGACAGTCTTGATCACGAGCCCTTGATTCACGCTCTTCCAATTGGCGCCGTCGTCCGCTGACACAAACACTCCTTGACCGCTTGTTCCGGCCAGGAGAAAACCGCGGACGCTGATAAGCGAATACACGGCGGCAGGGGCAAACCCGCTGTTTCTCGGAAGCCAAGACTCGCCGTCATCGAATGTTACGAACGGCCCATCGCCCGTCCCTGCGAGTACTCGAGCCGGCGTGCCCTGCAAGGAATACACGTCGGTCTCCGTGAGACCCGAGTCTGCCAACTCCCACCCGTGTCCTTTGTCTGGTGACCTGATGATCCCGAATCCTTCTGTCCCCGCCATGACCGTGGTTGTACCGGCAGCAAACGACCGGACGATCGTCCCCGCCTTTTTGCCCGGATTCGAACTATCGCCGATAGTCCACGACGCGCCGTCATCAGTCGAATAGTAGACGCCGCTCGCTCCCGGGCCGACAAACAACCGATCACCGATCCCCTGGAGAGAGGAAATAGGAAGAACGGGGAGTCCCATCGAACGGTCTTTCCAGGAACTATCGCCATCAACCATGGTGAAGACGCCACTGCGGCTAGTCCCGACGAACAGCGCCGAGGCTGTCCGCGTCAGCGCGACGATCCCGAGCTCGGGGATGCCGTTGTTCATTTGCGACCAGGAGATACCGCCGTCGACCGACGCGATCACCCCTGATGTTCTCAAGCCGGCAAGAAGCCGAGTGTTGTCGGCCAGCATCGTTGTGATGTCGGAGGTCCAGAGTCCTGCACTCTGATTGGTCCAATGTGCGCCTCCGTCGGTCGATTGCACAACACCGTCGCCGACTGCGGCATAGATCACTGACCCATCGGCAAGCAGAGAGTAGACTGAGTTATCCTTCAGTACAGGTCCCGAAGGTGTCCATGTTGCGCCTTCGTCTGATGACACAAGGATTCGCCGGTCATTGGTCCCGGCTGCAAGGAAAGTTGATCCGCCGAACGGAAAAGCGACCAGGCTCACGATGCCCGCATTGCTTAAGCCGGTGGCATTCCATGAGCTGCCGTTATTTGTCGAGATGAACACACCCTTTGAAGCCGTCCCGGCGAAGAGGTTTGCACCGTCGGTTGCGAGGGCGTTGATCGCAAGGGACGACAGCCCGGAATTCGTCTGACTCCAGTTTTTCCCTGCGTTCGTGGAGACGTACACGCCGTTGGAAATTGACCCACCAAAAACAAGCGATCCCAAGCCCACAAACGCGGTGGCCGTCCCTGTGGCGAAGCCTTTTCCGGCCGGTAACCACGTTCCACCTGCGTCTGTCGACATGAACGCCCCGAACCCTATGGGACCTGCGAAGACAGTCGTGCCGACTGTTGCAAGTGTTGCTATATTTTGACTGATCATCCCGGCGTTGCTCGAATACCACGTCAGACCGTCGTCTGAGCTCTTCAAGACATACGCATCGCTCGTTGCCGCGAGCAGAGTCGACCCGACAGTGGCAAGCGTAGTGATATTCAGGCTCGGCAAATTTGCAGACCTCGAGAGCCATGATCCACCAGCGCTGGGCAGAACATAGATACCGCCGCCTGTGGATGCAGCAACGAGGCCGCTGGCCCCTTTCGCCAGCGAGGTCGCGGCTCCCGATGGGCCGACAGCAACCCACTGGCAGAACAGATGCGAGGAACCCGTGAGAAGAAGCAGAGCGATAAACGTGGCAACCCTGAGAGAACGCATGGAGAGTCGATTCGAGGTGAGTACGTGATCGAATTTTGCAACAAATATCGTAACAATCAAGAATGGCGGCCTTCACGCCGATTGCATTGACTTTCGGCCGGGACCAAGGTATGTTATGTCCCTCATCAGTTATAACCCGGGAGCTCCCCATGATTCGGTCCTGCGCTGTGATGACCACCCTCATGATCATCGCGCTTTCTTCGCCCTGTGTCGCCTTCCCCACGGACACTCTACTCGCCGGTTACTCCCGGACTCTTGTGGGATCCGTCATTGAATACTCATCCTCGCAGCCGGATGCAAATTCTGCACTGCTTGTGCGATCACTCGACTCCGCGAACGCGATGGAGTGGGAAACCGTCCCTCTCCCGGCGAGCTTCGCCGGAGACTCTGCCACTTTCGTTTGGCTCTTCGGTTTGAACGGCAATCTCGAAACTCGCCCTTTTCACATGTTTGTTAACGGATCCTATTTGCTGACCTTTCAGCGATTGGAGAATACGGCCGCAACGACGTGGAGTGCAGTGGCGTCGGACGGCTCAGCGCTACGCTTTCGCAGAACACTTGTCGACAAGAACAACGACTATTTCGGCTACGCCTTTCTCACGGTCCCGGCCTCAAGGCTCACTCCCGGGATGCCGCTGCGCATCAGAGTGCAAGGGGAGTCCGTCGGGAGCAGGACGTGGTATATGACGTTTCAGCATCGGCTCCGGGACACAATCATTGTATCGCCTCAAGACGCCCTTCTGCGCGATGGCAGCGCGGGAGCACAGCCGATCTATGTCGACATTACCCGTTTGCTTCAAGCCGGCAACGTAACGGTCCAACCGCCGCACGGCGAAAAAGTCTCATCTCGATTGCAGTTCGGTTTCAACCGGATCATTGTCAAAGTGCCGGGTGTCGAGATGGCACGACAGGATACTCTCCATGTGATCCTTGACGCCGCGAAGAGCCAGGATCTCTCCTATCTCCAAAAACCGGTGAGACGTTGGACCGTGTACATGGTGCAGCATGCTCATACGGACATCGGTTATACACGCGCTCAGACGGAGATTCTCCCGGAGCATATGCGTTATATCGACTACGCGCTCGACTATTGTGATCAGACCGACAGTCTGCCAGACGACGCGAGATTCCGTTGGACGTGTGAAGCCTCATGGCCCGTGGCGCGATATGTTCAATGCCGCCCTCCCGAGCAGGTGTCGCGGCTCATCAAAAGGATCAAGGAAGGTCGGATCGAAGTGACCGCGATGATGTTCAACATGTCCGAACTCCCTGACGAAAACCAGTATGTGACGTTCCTCAAACCCCTCGAGCATTTCAAGAACTTGGGGATACCCGTTAGAACGGCGATGCAGGATGATGTGACAGGAGCCGCGTGGTGTCTGGTCGACGACTTCCACGATCTCGGGATCCACTACCTCACCATGGGGATCAATCCCGATCGAGCGCTGCGACCGTTCGACGTCCCGACATCATTCTGGTGGGAATCACCGTCCGGCAACCGCCTTCTCGTGTATCGTTCCGACCATTACATGACGGGAAATTTCATGGGCATCGAGCAAGGCCGGCTTGCTATCGTTGAGCCCGCGATGTTTGCGTACCTTCAGGGAATGGAACAGCACCACTATCCGTTCGATCGGATCGCTGTGCAGTATTCCGGTTACTACACGGACAATTCACCTCCCTCCACCGCGGGATGCCGGGTGATCGAGGCATGGAATGAGAAATATCTTTGGCCGCATCTTCGCAATGCCACCGACGGCGAGTTCCCTGCATATGTCGAGCATGAACATGCATCGACACTCCCGCGAATCCGCGCGGCATGGCCCGACTGGTGGACTGATGGAACGGCGTCTGCGCCCCGGGAAACCGCCGCTGCACGACAAACCCAGGCGGACATGATCGTGAACGAAGGATTGATGGCCATGGCCCGTCTGTCGGGGGCCGGGCTTCCGTCGAACGCTGCCCAGGAGAATGACGGGATCAACGATCAACTGCTCTTCTACGACGAGCACACATTCGGATCCGCAGAAAGCATCTCCGATCCCCTTGTGCAGAATTCTGAAGTCCAGTGGTCTGAAAAACGCGCCTACGTCTGGGATGCCGTCAAGCGATCGGCCATCCTTCGAGAGTGCGGGCTCGGTCTGCTTCAACAGAAGGCGCCACAACTGAGTCTCCCTTCAATCGCCGTCTACAATACCCTGAGTTGGAAGCGCAGCGGTCGGGTCGTGGCATACATCGATAATCAAATCCTCCCTCCCGATCATCGATTTGCCCTCCAGGACAGTGCCGGACATGACATCATGGTGCAGCCGCTCTCGCGAAGAGCTGACGGAACATATTGGGCCATCTGGGCGGAGAATGTTCCTGCACTTGGATTCACGACGTACGTCATCGACACGAGCAAAGGACACGTTCACGGCAGTGCGACGACACCGATTCTCTCAACATCCACCTATACCATGGAGGACCGGTACTACAATATTGCAGTGGACCTGGCAAAAGGCGGGATCACGAGCGTTTACGACCTGCGATCGAAGACCGAACTGATCGATAGCACATCGCAATGGGCCGCCGGTCAAATTATCCGGGAGACCCTGACGGACAGGGAACAGTTGCAGCAATACAAGCTCGTGGGGTACAAGCGATCGACCCTTTCGAACGTCCGGTTTGAGAATTTGGTGACAGGGCCGATATGGACCAGCCTCTCGTTCTCCGGGGAATCGGAAGGATGCTACGGACCTCACGGGGTGGTGGTCGAAGTTCGTATCTATCACGAAGAGCCGCGGATCGAACTCCTCGTTACAGCGATGAAGCGACCGATTACCGATCCCGAATCCTATTACGTCGCCTTTCCCTTCGCCATGCCGCACGCGACGCTGTGCTACGATGCCCAGGGCGGCGTCGTGGTCCCTGGCGTTACACAGATCTCTGGCTCTGCCTCGGATTGGCAGACCGTTCAGAATTTCGCCGCTGTGCGGAGCAATGCTTCCCAGATCGTGCTCGGCAGCGATGCGTGTCCCTTGTTCCAGTTTGGAGATATTAATACCGGCAAGTTCCAGAGGGTGGCTCACGTCGAGCGGCCGTTCATCTTTGCGTGGCCCATGAACAACTACTGGACGACAAACTTCGTGGCTGAGGAGGACGGCGAGCTGCGGTGGGAATACTACCTGACATCGTCCTCGGACACGTCGCTGGCATTCGCGACGGAATTCGGTTGGGCGTCGAGAATACCGATGGTCGCCCGGGTCCTTCCGGCCGGAGCCGGGTCAGGTCATCGGTGCACGACATCGTTGCTCGGCGCGCTTCCGCGAAACATCCTCCTCGTGAGCGCAAGGCCCTCAACGGATGATACGGGGGTCATTCTCCAACTTCGAGAAGTGGAAGGGAAGCCGACCGATGTTCCGCTGGCAACGCTGCGGGGCACGTCGCACGTACAATCGTTCGCCACGGTCAACGCCCTCGGGGAGAGGCAAGGTCCGCTCGAACAGAAAGCTGTTTTTAGAGGTTACGAGACAAGATTTCTTGAGTTGAAAATCGGGAGATAGGGGCCGCTCGCAGTCTCAGATTCTCAAGGTACCAAACTCGCTCTGGTGCTTTACCTCACTGTGTACGTGAACGTCGCCATGACGTACCTCGTCAGCACTTCGTTCTGCGTGTCGTCGATGTACGTTCCGGTGATGGATCGGTTGACGCTTTTGTTCTGACCGAGGAGATCGGTAACCCCCACCCTGAGTTCGCCCCGGTCCTCTGCGAAGAGTTTCCGTGCTATGCTGATATTCCAGATAACAGAGTTCTGGTTGTACCCCTCGGCCAGACCACCAGTGTAGGAATTCGACACGTCGTTCCGCAGCACGAACCCTCCCAAAAAGGTCCAGACCCAGCGCAGTGCGGCAGTGTGCGAGTAGTAATTGCTATTCCCACTCGACTGCAAAGTGTTCTGGGAGAAGGTGTAGCTCCCCGCGTACGAAATCGTAAAGTCAAAATTCTCGCTGACATTGCTCCCGAGGACGAGCCCGCCGGTCAGACCTACGGCCTTGCCGGTGCTCTGGATGTTATTCAGCATGGCAGGCGTTCGCGTATAAGAAACTCCCGTGTTTAGATTGAGTGTGCTTCCAAGAAGGTCAAAGGGAAAGCCGTACGTCAAGAAGGAGCGCATGTTCCAGTAGCCGTTCAGATTGACGGGGTAAGTCAGCTGCGCCCCACGCAAGATCTTTGTCCCGTCTGCGAGAACGGTGTCGCGCAACGGAATGATCGTGGCGTTCGCGATGTAGTCGCTGGTCTCCGTCCCGGAGAACAGCAGGAACATCGTGTGCACGCGGTCGGGCGTGGTGAGAGCGTAGCGCGCCAACAAGGAATGCGATGTGGTCTGCAGCAGGTCCGGATTGCCCGTCGTGACCAGCAGAGGATTGGAGTTGTCCGCGACGCGCTGGAGCTGCGTGATTGTCGGCGCACTGGT
>DATJPR010000191.1:0-13588 GCA_035506295.1 Bacteroidota bacterium
GGTGAACATGCCGGGGTGGATATGGCGAACACGTGTTCCGGCGGACAAATTCTTCAAGAAAGCAATATACACGGTCGCCTCCATAGGAACACTGAAGAAACTTGCACGCCGATACCATCCCGACATCCTTGTGCTTTACAATCTGCCACAGTACGTCTACACCATGTTTTCTCACCCCCCTGTGGTCTTCGACTATGCTGATGACTACATTGCGATGTTGAAGCACGAGCTCCGCGTCTCCGAATCTCATCCCTTTGTGCGCATCGGCAAGGCGATACTGCGACGACTGATCAACCAGTCTGTGTTGGTGACATGCGTTTCTCATGTATTGGAAGAAAAAGTTCGCCATCCACGTGTCGTGCTGCTGGCGAACGGTGCGGAGGAGCTCGCGGACGGCGCTGACGACTCGGCGGCGGACGCGGATCATCGTCAACCGACGGTCGGCTACGTGGGGGCGTTTGAATATTTCATCGATATCGCAATGATGCTCGATGCGGCAGAACGTCTTCCCCAGTACCGGTTCCTGTTTGTGGGTGCCGGAAGGGATTTTGCCTGGACAAGGGCTGAGGTTGCACGACGGGGCCTGCACAACGTCACCCTTACGGGGGCAGTTCCTCACCACGAGGCGATGCAATACGTCGCACACATGGACATTTGCCTGAATCTTTTCACTCCCGGCGATGTCACCGAAGGGGCGTCGCCGATCAAAGTGTTCGAATATCTGGCTGCGGGACGGCCGGTGGTCTCCAGCCCGATCCCCGCGCTCACGAGGATTGATCCTCACGGCGATGCGCTCTTCTATGCAGAGACCATCGATCAAGTCGTCGCACATATTGAAGCTATCCTTGCCAACGCCGTGCTGTGCGAAGCGCACGCCAAGCGAGGACTGGCCATCGTTAATGCCGGCTACACCTGGACCAGGCTCGCGGATGCATTTGTCAGCGAAGTCAAGGGAGCCCTTGAACGCCAAGACATTTCAGTGGCACTGCCCCGATAGTTGGAATCGAGTAATACCACGCGATGGAAAAAAGAGTCCAAATAGTCGCATGCGTGATCGTTGATTTCATCACCATCAACGCTGCATGGACCGTCTATTTTCTGTTCCGCGTGCGAAGCGGCGTCACGGGTGAAACCGTGACCCCCGATTTCTTCGCGCCGATGCTCGTGCTCTATGCCTACTGGGCAGTGTTGTTCGGCATTGCCGGGCTGTACAGACCGCTCTACGCAGCGTCGCGGCTTGACGAGTTTACGCTTCTCCTGAAGACGGCAACTGTTGGATGCTTGATTCTATTCTTTGTGATTTTCGCTGACGACGCAGCGACGCACCCCGGAACGGCGACACGTACGTTGATGGTCGTTTATTGGTTCGTCGTGCTCTTCTTTGCGGGATCGGGGCGGGCGATTGTGCGGGGTGTTCAAAGGAGGCTTCTTCTCTCAGGTGTCGGAACTCGACGCACACTGATCGTCGGCAGCAAGAGCAAATCGGAGGAGCTCTTTGAACGGGTCCAGCGATATCCCGCTCTGGGATATCGCGTCGTCGGTTTCGTCGGGCTCACGCATACTCGTGCCAGAGGACACCATTCGGGGGCTCCTTTGTTGGGCGGCATCGATGATTTGGATACGCTCGTTGCCCGCGAAAAGGTTCGCGAGATCCTCATTGCGCTGGACTCGACCGACCACGATAAGCTGCTCGGCATCATCTCCCGTTGCAACGGCAACAATGTCGGGATGAAGATTATCCCCGATCTGTACGACATCATTAGCGGGCAGGCGCGTACGAATGCGATTCATGGATTTCCGCTGATAGAGATATCTCCCCAACTTATGGCACCATGGGAGGAATTCGCCAAGCGCTTGTTCGACGTCTGCGTGTCGGGGCTGGTCTTGGCTGTGGGGCTCCCATTGTGGGTGGTGATTGCCGTTGCCATCAGGCTGGACACCTCAGGTCCGATCTTCTACCGTCAGGAGAGAGTAGGGAAGGACGGCCGCCATTTTGAAATCGTGAAGTTCCGCTCAATGAGAGCGGATGCGGAACGACAAGGTGCACGCTGGGCGAGCAGAAAGGACCCCCGAGTTACACGCATCGGGCGAATTCTCAGACAGCTTCACCTCGATGAGGTGCCGCAAGTCCTGAATGTGTTGAAGGGGGAAATGAGCATGATCGGGCCGCGTCCCGAACGTCCCGTCTTTGTCGAACAACTCTCCAAGGATATCCCTCTCTATTCTCGACGCTTGAAGGTTCGCCCCGGCGTCACCGGCTGGGCGCAGGTGAGCCAAAGGTATGATGAGACCATCGAGGACGTCCGCAAGAAGGTGCAGTATGACCTTTTTTACATCGAAAATATGTCGCTTCGACTGGATTTCAAGATTATCCTCTATACCGTCTTTCACGTGATCCTGGGCAAGGGAAGATGACTACGCAGGACATGGAGTAGGAAGTCGGAGGCAGGAAGTAGGAAGAAGGCGATTCTTTGCTTTGAGTACGCACTATGCAGTAAGGAGTAGGCAGAAAGCGTTCAATTCTCAAGCTGCCGGTGGAATCATTTCCGAAAGCGTACCAATGAAAATCCAAATGGTTGATGTCGTCGGTCAATATCAGCGAATCAAAAATGACGTCGATAGTGCGATACATGCGGTGCTCGATTCGGGCCAGTTCATCAACGGCAAGGAGGTCGGAGAGTTTGAGTGCGAGTCCGCGGGATACATCGGAGTCAAGTATGCAATCGGCTGCGCCTCGGGCACGGACGCGCTCCAGATTGCCATGATGGCACTCCATATCGGGCCCGGCGATGAGGTCATCACGACTCCCTTCACGTTCGTTGCCACGGCGGAGACCATTGCGATCCTCGGCGCCCGGCCCGTCTATGTCGACATCCAGGCCGATACGTTCAATATCGATCCCGCGCTCGTCGAAGCCGCCATTACGCCGAGAACCAGGGCTATAATCCCCGTCCACCTCTATGGACAGCCGGCAGACATGGATCAACTGATGGAGATCTCGCGGAAAAGGAATATCCCTGTAATAGAGGACGCCGCGCAGGCGATGGGTGCCTCCTACAAGGCGACGAAGGTTGGCGGGATCGGCAGGATCGGTTGCATCTCCTTCTTCCCGAGCAAAAACCTGGGGTGCTTCGGCGACGGTGGCATGATGGTCACCAACGACAAGGAACTTGCTGAAGCAATGAAGGTGATTGCCGCCCACGGCTCCCGTGTGAAGTACTATCACGACATGCTGGGGGTCAACAGCCGGCTTGACACGCTCCAGGCGGCTATTCTCAAAGTCAAACTGCGTCACCTGGAAGAGTTCAACGCTGCACGGCAACGAGCCGCCGGCCGCTACGATGATATGCTCCGCGGCACGCCGGTCACCACGCCTTACGCCGCGCCTTATGGACAACATATTTTCCACCAATACACCATCCGGGCGCCGAAGCGCGATGCTCTTGCGGAGCATCTGAAAGCCCGGGGGATTCCGCACGCGATTTACTATCCGGTTCCCCTCCATCTGCAAAAAGCATACGCCATGTCGGGCGGCAAGGTCGGCGATTTTCCGGTGTCGGAACGCGCTGCGGCCGAGGTTCTCTCTCTCCCCATGCATTCGGAGTTGACGCAGGAGCAGCAGGAAGTGGTGACATCGGCGATCAAAGAATTTTACAGAACACACTAGGTCCCTGCAGAGTACAGACGGAGCCCATGGATTCACAACACGATCGCTCGAAGATCCTCGTCGTCATCCCGACCTACAACGAAGCGGACAATATCCGCAGACTCGTGCCGATTGTCCTCAGTGTTGTCGAGGGGGTGGAAGTGCTTGTCGTCGATGACAACTCGCCGGACGGCACGGCGGATGTCGTGCGGGAGTATGGCAGGAACGATACGCGCGTGCATCTTCTCGAACGGCCGGCGAAAATGGGACTGGGGACCGCCTACGTCGTCGGGTTCAAATTCGCACTGGAGCATCACTGCGACGTTGTGATCCAGATGGATGCGGATTTTTCTCACGACCCCCATGAGATCCCGAATTTCTGCAACGCGATCAGGAATGCCGATCTCGTGCTGGGCTCGCGATACGCGAACGGGGTCAGGGTGCTGAATTGGCCTATTCAGCGACTCATGCTGAGCTACTTTGCCAATGTTTATTCCCGGATCATGACCGGGCTTCCGGTAACAGACGCCACTGGGGGGTTCAAATGCTTTCGCCGCGCCGTTCTTGAAGCCATCGACCTGAACGCCATCCGGTCGAACGGTTATGCCTTCCAGATCGAGATGAGCTTCAAGGCATGGAAAAAAGGGTTTCATGTCGAAGAGATCCCGATAACGTTTCTGGACCGACGCCACGGGTCCTCCAAAATGTCGAAGCAAATTGTGTGGGAGGCGTTGTTTATGCTGTTCAAGCTGAGAATGGGATCATGGCTGGGCAAACTCTAACAAGTGTGGAGCGGACAGCAGACAGCGGACAGCGGACAGCAGACAGTGGAGGTCAAACGATTGGCCGAGTAGATCAAGCCTGGGAAAACCCGCAAGGACGATTACTCCCGCAGATAAGATTCAAACGGGAGAACCGTCATGAAATCCAGAACCACGTTAAGCAGTTCAGTGCCAAAGGTGCGGGATTATAGAGATTTGTTGGTTTGGCAGCGTTCGATTACTCTCGTAACAAAGGTCTACAACATTGCAGAAAGCTTTCCGAAGAGAGAGCTTTTTGGTCTGACGAGCCAGTTGCACAGAGCGGCGGTTTCCGTGCCGTCGAACATCGCCGAAGGCCAACAACGTAGGTCGGCGGGTGAATTCAAGCGATTCTTATCGATAGCATTGGGTTCATTAGGAGAAGTCGACACCCAACTTTTTGTTGCAAGAGAACTCAAATACTTTGATTCCGAGACACTGAACGACGCCCGAACGGATATCTGTGAAATTCGGAAGATGATCTCTGGGCTCATTGCGAGTCTTGAAATGCAGCTCGGAAATCGGTCGTGAAGCGGTTTTGTGTACTCCGGCGATCAGGGTTTCTCGTTGCACCCTAATGCAGTCTCTGGTACCTTCATGAACTGTCCGCTGTCTGCTGTCAACTGTCGGCTGCTATGTTGCTAAGTATCGTCACCGTCAACTACAACGTCCGCCAATTCCTGGAAAACGCGCTGACATCGATCGGCCGTGCACTGGAAGGAATTGACGGCGAAGTTATCGTTGTCGACAACGCCTCACGAGACAACAGCGTGGCGATGGTGCGCAAGACGTTTCCCTGGGTCCATGTCATCGCGAACGAGGAGAACGTCGGATTTGCGAAGGCCAACAACCAGGCCCTTCGCGTGGCAAAAGGAAAATATATCCTGCTGATCAATCCCGACTCGATCGTTCAGGAAGACACTTTTCGCGTGATGGTCCAGTACCTGGATGCGCATCCCGAGGTCGGCCTTGCCGGGTGCAAAGTGCTGAACCCGGACGGGACCTTCCAGCTGCCGTGCCGGAGAAGTTTCCCGACCCCCTGGGTCGCCTTCACGAAAATGTTCGGGCTCTCGGCGCTCTTCCCGTCCTCGAGATTGTTCGGTCAGTACAATCTGACGTACCTGAGCCCGGATGAAACGTACCCGGTGGACGCCGTGAGTGGCTCGTTCATGATGGTCCGGCGGCAGGTGTACGAGAAGGTCGGGGGTCTGGACGAATCGTACTTCATGTATGGCGAGGACCTGGACTGGTGCTATCGCGTGCGCCAAGCCGGATACACGGTCGCCTATGTGCATGAGACCTCAGTGATTCATTTCAAGGGGGAGAGCACTCGTCGCAGCGATATCAACGAAGTCCGGCTGTTCTACAAAGCCATGGAGCTTTTTGTTGCGAGGCACTTCCGGCGTTCGTACTTCGAACGCTTCTTCCTTTCGCTCGGGATCGCCGTGCGCGAGGCGATTGCGTGGGTGAACCGCGTTTTGCCGCCGCTGGTTCTCATGGTGACAGATTTTGTTCTCGTGGATGTGGCGCTGCTCCTGAGCGCGTATTGGTATTTCGAGACCCCGCTCCGATTCATCGACGGCGCAAATCCGATCGTGTGGTTTGCGCCCTCCCTCCTGGTCGTTCTGGGGCTTGCAGCCTCAGGTTCGTATCTCTCGAACCGTTACGCGCCGTCGCGTGCGGCGATGGGGGTCTTCGGCGGCTATGTCATGATTTCCGCTGCGGTGTTCTTTTTCAAGAACCTTGCGTACAGCCGTGCCGTGGTGGCGATCTCCGGGATCGTGAGCATAGTGTTCATCCCGTTCTGGAGGATTCTGCTGCAGCGTCTGCGCATGCGGAGCACGCGGAGCGGGCAACGAAGGACGCTGTTCGGAGGGCGGACACTGATTGTCGGCATCGGTGAGTCCGGGCGTGAGCTGCTGCGCCGGCTCCGCGTCCGGATGGACGGGGCGTATGATGTCGTCGGCTTCGTCGATACGACGGGGATGCACATCGGGGAAAGCATCGACGGCGTGGAAGTCGTCGCGAGCCTGGAAAACGTGGGGAAAGTCATCGATACGCTGCGTGTCAGCGACGTGATCTTCTCGACGGAAGGCCTTTCGTACGGCGAGGTGCTTTCGGTGATCTCCCGGAGCAACAACAGTGTCGTCAATTTCCGATTGGTGCCAAACAGTCTTGAAGCGATCATTGGCAAGACGAGCGTCGATCAGTTGGATACCATCCCGCTGGTCGATATCGAATACAACCTTCATCGACCGTCGCACCGGTTGATGAAACGGGCCGCGGATATCATGGTCGCATTCGTCGGCGTCCTGCTGTTCTACATCCCGGCGCACGTGACGCGTGCGTGGAAGAAGGAAGGCGGAGTGTACCGGTCGCTTACACTGGTCCTCTCGGGCCGTCGAAGTCTCATCGGCCTTCCTTCGGATGATCATGGTCATCTCGCATCGTCATTATCGCAGCGGTGCGGAGGCGCGGATCTTGGTCCGATCGGGCTGACGGGGCTCATTCAGGTCAATCGGCATCAGGGGATGACCGAAGAAGAGATGGAACGCTACGCGCTCTTCTATGCGAAGAACCACTCGATAGCTTTGGACGCAGAGATTCTAATGAAAGCGATGGGCTTCTGATCGCGAGGATGAGGCGGGAGCTGCAAGAGTAGGCAGTAGGCAGTATGCCGTAGGGAGTATGCAGTAGGGAGTATGGAGAAAGAACGTCCAACTCGTCCCACTGCATCACCGCAACAGATTTCTGCTTCCTCCATACTCCTTACTGCTTACTTTCAACGACCGACGGAATGTTCGCTGTGTTTTGCTGCTGTGTTTAACCTGAGGAGGCTGGGATGGCAAAGGTTGTTCTCGACTTTGAAAGGCCGATCATCGAACTCGAACAGAAGGTCGAGGAGATGAGGAAGTATGCCGGCAACCCCGATATCGCGCAGGAGATTGTGCGGATCGAGAAGCGGGTAAATCAGCTCCAGCAAAGCATCTATTCACGCCTCACCCGGTGGCAACGCGTTCAGCTGGCCCGGCATCCGGAACGTCCCTACACGCTCGACTATGTGCAGATGATGACCAAAGGGTTTGTCGAGCTTCACGGAGACCGCGGAGTGAAGGACGATCACGCGATCGTGAGCGGGTTTGCAAGCATCGGCGATTTCAAAGTCATGCTGATCGGGCATCAGAAAGGACGCGATACTAAGTCGAATGTCTATCGCAATTTCGGCATGGCGAACCCTGAAGGATACCGGAAAGCGCTGAGGCTGATGAAACTGGCGGAGAAATTCCGGCTTCCCGTGGTCACCCTGCTTGATACCCCCGGCGCCTACCCGGGACTGGAGGCGGAGGAACGCGGTCAGGCCGAGGCTATCGCGCGGAACCTTCTGGAAATGGCGCGTCTGAAGACGCCCATCGTCGTCGTCATCATCGGCGAGGGAGCCTCAGGAGGTGCGCTGGGGATCGGTCTCGGCGACAGGGTGCTGATGCTGGAGAACGCCTGGTACTCGGTCATTTCGCCCGAATCGTGCTCAAGTATTCTGTGGCGGAGCTGGGAATACAAAGAGCAGGCTGCGGAAGCGCTCCAGCTCACGGCTGCCGACCTGAAGAAGCAGGGCGTGATCGACATGATCGTCCCTGAACCTGTGGGTGGAGCGCACAAAGCTCCGCAACAGATGGCCGATATCCTGAAAGAGACGTTGATCGACGAATTGAAGCAGCTGACGAAACTCAAGCCCGACAAACTTGTCGAACGTCGGATTGAGAAGTTCTCGCACATGGGCGTATTCGTCGGATAAAGGAGGAGGATGATTCATCATACCACCGAAGTCCGGGTGCGCTACGCAGACACCGACCAAATGAAGTTCGCCTATTACGGGAAGTTTTTCGAATACTTCGAACAGGGACGGTCCGATCTCCTCCGCTCGATCGGACTCCCGTATACGGAAGTCGAGAGCATGGGATACTACATTCCCGTCATCGAGGCACACGCTGAATACCGCCACCCGGCCCGGTACGACGATCTTTTGCTTGTGCTGACGATGCTCCGTGATATCCCGGTGGCAAAGTTTCGGATCGACTACGAAGTCCGCACGCAGGGGGGTCGGGAACCGATTGCCACAGGGTATACGATGCACACGTTCATTAACGCCAGGACCGGAAGGCCGTCCAGGGCTCCCGCCCAGTTTCTGGAAGCCATCGAGAAACATTTTCAGCAGGCGGAGCGCACGTGACGTCTCAAACAGGTTCGGAGATGCAGGAAGGGGAAGGCCCGTTGTACGACGGGCAAATCCTCCATGCAATAGAGAACTCCCTGAAAGAAGACATCGGCCTCGGCGATATTACCGGTGATGCCACGGTTGAAGAGGAGGCACAGAGCGGGGGTGAATTCCTCGTGAAGGCTCCGGGCGTTGTGGCAGGCGGCGGCGTCGCGTCACTCGTGTTTCGCACGGCAGACAGCCAGACGGTCTTTCATCAGATCGTCGCCGACGGAACGACCGTCAAACCGGGCACCGTTGTCGCAATTGTGGAGGGGAAAACCCGGAGTATCCTCAGGGCGGAACGCGTCGCGCTGAATTTCTTTCAGCGGATGAGCGGCATTGCGACGCTCACGCGAGCATATGTCGACGCTGTGCGAGGGACTCGCGCACGCATCACGGACACCCGCAAGACGGCACCCGGGCTTCGCGCTCTCGATAAGCTTGCCGTGCGGCTGGGCGGCGGCGTGAACCACCGATTCGGCCTGGACGACATGGTCCTGATTAAAGATAATCACATCACTGCGGCGGGCGGGATCGGTGCAGCGATACGGCGTTGCCAGCAGTACCTGCGCGAACGTTCGCTCGTGATCGGCATTGAAATCGAAACCACATCGCTGGACGAGGTCCGGGAGGCGCTCGCCTTCCAGGGACTCCAGCGCATCATGCTGGACAACTTCACTCTTTCTCTCCTGCGGGAGGCGGTCGTGCTCATCGATCACCGGGTCGAAGTGGAGGCCTCCGGCGGAATCACCCTGGACACTGTTGCTGCAGTGGCCGCGACCGGA
Organism: Bacteroidota bacterium; assembly: GCA_035506295.1. Classification (GTDB taxonomy): domain Bacteria; phylum Bacteroidota; class Ignavibacteria; order UBA10030; family UBA6906; genus DATJPR01. Next base: position 9,487 of record DATJPR010000191.1, read on the forward strand.
GTCGATTTCATCTCCGTGGGCGCCCTCACACATTCGGTCCCCGCGCTTGATATCTCCCTGGAATTGACCTCCGGTACCCATGTCCCGCATGCGTGAACAGATCCGGAGTCTGGGCGCCGATACGGCGATCTACGGCATCAGCACGATCGTCGGGCGATTCCTGAGTTTCCTTCTGGTGTTTTTCTACACGAACGTTCTCGCGCCCGGCGATTATGGCGTCGTCGCCTACGTCTACTCGCTGATTGCGTTTCTCGGCATCGTGTACGGGTACGGTCTCGAGTCCGCGTATTTCAAGTACGCCTCCACGCGCGAACATGGAACGGATCGAGAGAACTTTTCTACTCCATTGATCGCCCTTGCGATCAGTTCCTTTATACTTTCTCTTGCGATCTCTCTCGCGGCACCGTCGCTTGCGCGTCTTGCCGACATTCCCCCCTCTCACCTGATTGTGATTCCGTATGCGGCATGGATCCTCTTTCTTGACACAACGGCCGCAGTGCCTTTCGCCGCTCTCCGCCTGGAGCGCAAGGCGCGCCTCTTCGCTGCGTTGAAAGTGTTGAATATCGTGGTCAACGTTGCTGCGAATGTCGTTCTCCTTGTGGTGTTTCACCAGGGGGTCGACGGGATATTTCTGAGCGGGCTGATCGCCTCCGCATCCACTTGCGCGCTCCTCCTTCCGATCATCATCCGGCGATGCGAATGGCGACTCAAACCAGATCTCTTCAAGATTATGTTCCGGTTCGGCATCCCGTATGTCCCCGCGGGCCTTGCCAGCATGATGATCCAGGTGGTGGACCGGCCGATCCTGAGGGCGCTCACGGACGACGCAACGGTCGGGGTGTATCAGGCGAACTACCGCCTGGGGATTTTCATGATGCTCGTGGTGTCAATGTATGACTATGCCTGGCGTCCCTTTTTCCTTCTTCATGCGAACGACCCGGATGCCAAGGCGCTCTTCTCTCGCATCTTGACCTACTTTGTTCTTGTGAGTTCTGCGCTGACCCTGGTGCTTTCACTGTTCATCGAAGACCTGGTCAAGATCCGGGTCCTCGGTCATTCCCTGATCAACAGTAGTTATTGGTCCGGCCTCCCCATCGTCCCTGTCGTGCTTGCAGGTTATGTGTTCCTCGGGATCTACAACAATCTCATTGCCGGCATTTACATCAAAGAAAAGACGCAATATCTCCCCGCTATCACCTTCGTCGGGGCTTTGTTGAATGTTGTGGTGAACTTCATCCTTATCCCGAGGTTGGGCATGATGGGGGCAGCGCTGGCCACGCTCGTCGCCTACGCAGGTATGGCGCTGACATTGTATATTGTAGTGAGGAAGGCATATCCCGTGGCGTACGATTGGGTGCGTATCGGGGTAATTCTGCTCTGCGGCGCGATTTGCTATTTCCTGTACCTGCATCTGCCCGCGGTGGGACATCCCATCCTTCTGAAAACGGGGCTGACGGCATTGTTTGTGGCCATGCTAGCCGTGTTCAGGGTGATTCGATTGGGGGACGTCGCCAAACTCCTCACGAGAGCATGATTTTTCGGACTGGTCAAACCGCCGCGGATGCGGGATTGTAGCACTCTAACGAGCTATTGATGGCACAACAGAACACCGGCGACACTCCACTTCCCTCCAACCAGATCTTACTCGGTGGCCAGGCGGTGATCGAAGGAGTCATGATGCGCGGACCGGAGCGCATCGCTCTGGCGGTACGCCGCGCGGATGGGACGATCACCGTACGTACAGAAGGGTTCGTCCCCCTGGCGATGAGAAAGAGAATCTGGGCGTTCCCGCTGCTTCGTGGGGTGTCGGGTTTTTTTGAAATGATGCTGGTGGGGATCAGGATGTTGAATGTCTCCGCGTCCCTTGCCATGCAGGATCTCGCCGACGATTCATCGTCGCCCGGGTCTGGGAGAAAAGAGAAGGCGGGAACGATCATTGCCGTGGTGATCTCTCTGGCCTTTGCGGTCGGGTTGTTCTTTATCATCCCGCTTCTTGTCACCACGGCAATGTTTCAAGTCTCACAGGATCCGTTGCGATTCAACCTGCTGGCCGGACTCATTCGCCTGGCGATTTTTCTCGCGTATCTTGCTGCGATCGCGCGGATCCCGGATGTCAAAAGGCTCTTCATGTATCACGGCGCGGAGCATATGACTGTCTTCGGGTATGAACGCATGAGGCAAGTTTCGGTCGAGGCAGCGCGAATACAATCCCGATTCCACCCGCGGTGCGGGACCAGCTTCCTGCTGATTGTCGTCGTCGCTTCGATCGTCCTGTTTGCGGTCGCAGACTCGATCGTCATCGCTTCTGTCGGAGTGATTACCGTGCCGCTGCGGTTGCTCTGGCATCTGCTCCTCCTCCCTCTGGTTGCAGGCGCCTCGTACGAGGTGATCCGGTTCTCGGCGAAGTACAGCCGGTTCTGGGTGGGGCGACTGATCACCCTTCCCGGGCTCTGGCTTCAACGGCTCACCACGCGCCCTCCGACGGAGGATCAGCTCGAAGTCGCCGTGGCTGCGCTTGATGCCGCGCTTGACGTCCGCGGAGAAGATCTGAACGGTCAGTCGGCCGCAACGTCGGAGCTCAAATATGCTTGATCGACTGGAACATGTGCGTGAGCGGTACGAGGAGATCACGACGCTGTTGAGCGACCCCGCCGTCGTCGCGCAGCAGGACAGATTTCGGGAGCTGAGCAAAGAGCACAGCCAGCTCGCGCCCATCATGGCTGCATATGAGCGGTATCGGAGGGCGAAATCGGACCTCGACGGAACAAAGGAGCTGGCGGAGAAGTCGGCGGATCCCGAGTTGCGTCAGATGGCGTACGAGGAGATGGATGCCGCGCGGGCGAACGTCGAAGCAATGGAAGAAGAGCTGAAGGTTCTGCTGATTCCCAGGGATCCCAATGACAGCCGCAATGTCATCGTTGAGATCAGGGCGGGGACGGGAGGGGAGGAAGCGGCGCTGTTTGCTTCAGATCTGTTCAGGATGTACTCCCGGTACGCGGAGAAGAAGGGGTGGAAAGTCGATGTGCTGGACAGTTCGGACACGGGGATGGGGGGCATCAAAGAGATTTCCTTCTCGCTTAGCGGCGAGGATGTGTATGGGACGATGAAGTTCGAGAGCGGGGTACATCGTGTCCAGCGCGTTCCGGAAACGGAAGCCCAGGGGCGTGTACACACGTCGGCGGCGACGGTGGCGGTCCTTCCGGAGGTTGAGCAGGTCGACGTGGAGATCAACCAGGCCGATCTGCAGATCGACACCTTTCGCTCGGGAGGGAAGGGGGGGCAGAACGTCAACAAGGTGGAGACGGCCGTGCGCATCACGCACAAGCCCTCGGGGATTATCGTGGCGTGCCGGCAGGAGCGCTCGCAATTTCAGAATCGGGAACGGGCGATGAAGATGTTGCGCGCGAAGTTGTACGAGGCGAAGGTGGAAGCCCAGGCAGGCAACGTGGCGGCACAGCGGAAGGAGATGGTGAAAAGCGGTGATCGCAGTGATAAAATCCGGACGTACAATTTTCCGCAGAACCGGGTCACGGACCATAGGATCGGGCTGACGCTGTACAATCTCTCGGAGATTATCGATGGCCGGTTGGACGAGATTGCAGAGCAGCTGAAGATTGCGGACCGGGCGGAGAAGTTGAAGGGCGGATGAGACGGAGGGGAGGCAGAAAGAGGTAGGCAGGAGGTGGTAAGCAGTAGGCGGTAAGCAGTAGGCAGAAAGCGGGGGGTAGCAGAACAGGTTGCCTGGTTCGCTGGTCTCATAGTCCCATGTTCGCTCGCGTTATTTCCTCAAGGCCCCGATGGTTTCCCGACGCTGCCCGATCGTACTTTGAGAAAAAACCCGCTGAGGAGTCCCGAGCACTGCGCTTCGAGGACGCCGGAGAGAAGCTCGACGCGGTGATTCAGGCGCGAGTCCTGGACAAGGTTGTAGAGTGTGCCGCACGCTCCCGCCTTCGGGTCGAACGCTCCGAACACGAGCCGGGGAATCCGCGCGGCCACGATCGCTCCCGCACACATCGCGCACGGCTCAAGCGTTACGTAGATCGTACAGTCTTCAAGCCTGCGGCTGCCGAGCCAGGTCGCGGCTGCGGTAATAGCGATCACT
>DATJPR010000192.1:0-5659 GCA_035506295.1 Bacteroidota bacterium
TCTTTCAAGCTTGGGAAGCTCGCGTTGGACCGATCAACTAGCCCCGCAATGCCATTTTAGAGTTTAGAATTTAGATTTTAGATTTGGATGAAGAGGCGCGTACTGATGATTTTGCCGTTTTCGAGGGAGCAAGATAGGGCAAAATGGATTGAAGAGCAAGCGGCGAACAGCGGCAGTCAGCGGACAGCTAATTGTTCGTCCCGGGATCAATCCGCTGTCGACTGGCTGCTGTCAACCTTTATTTTATCAGCGTCATCTTTCGAACTTCTGTGAAGCTCCCGGTTGTCAGGCGATAGAAGTATACACCGCTGGATAACTGAGTTCCGTCGAATGTGAAAGTGAATTTCCCTGCCTGATACCTGCCATCAGCCAACACTGCCACTTCTTGTCCGAGGACGTCATACACAACAAGCCGTATCCACCTGTCCGCTGTCAGCTGTCCGCATCCCTCGCTGTTCCCCCGCAGAAGGGGAGATAGGGAGAGTGGGGGAGCGGGAGAGAAAGCGTCCTTATCGAAGCACGAGCATCTTCCTCACTGCGGAATGGGCACCCGCGGTCAAGCGGTAGAGATACACGCCGCTGGAAAGGTTCGTCGCATCAAATGCAAATGTGTATCTGCCTGCCGGATATCTTCCGTTCGCCAGGACGGCGATTTCCCGACCGAGCAGATCGTACACTACCAGCCGAACATCACTGTCCGCTGTCCACTGTCCGCTGATAACTGTCTTCGGATTAAACGGATTTGGATAATTCTGGTCGAGACTCGCGCCGGACGGCACCCCTGCGGACTTCTGCTCTGCGATATCTGATGTCGCCGCCATCGCGATCCCCACGGCAGTCATGAGGGGCTGCGTTCCATTAACCATGTCCTCGCCCAGCGCCCAGATCATGACTCCGGCAAGGCTGTGGGACTTCGCGTATGCACATTTCAACGTGAGTGAAAGCGAATCATCATACGAGACGACGGCGTTATTTCTCGGGGCGACGAGATAAGGCACCATCGCAACAGAATCCCACATCGCGCTCCACCCCGCATCGATCAACGGCGCGATGTCGCTGTAGAGCATCGCGCCCCCGCCTGTACTCGGACCATACAACTTCGACGCGGAAAATTGCTGCCCGTAAAACGGAAGGCCGAGCACCAGCCGCGACGCCGGAATCCCGCGCGTGCGTTGAAGATAGAAGATCGATTGGTCGACGGATCCATCGTTGTCCCCCGAGGACGCATAGAGCGGCGCATTGTGCCCCGCGTGCGATGACCAGCTCCCGTGAAAATCGTAGGTCATCACATTGAACCAATCGACATATGCCAGCAGCGACGCATAGTCGCGCCATTGTCCTGAGTACGCTGTCGCGCCGATCGCCATCGTCAGGAGCAGCGGGGTATTCACGGTACTGAATGCATCGCGTATCGCATGTACAAGGGCGACTTCGTTCGCTCTGTCGGCCGACGAAGCAGGAGATTCCCAATCGAGGTCCGCCCCGTCGTACCGATTCGTCGATACATACGCAAGAAGATTTGCGGCAAATGTCTTCCTCAAGGCAGAGTCGGCCGCGATCCCGGCGAAGGCGCCGCTTTGCGATGCGCCGCCGAGAGAGATGAGGATCTTCCGTCCCGCCCGATGAGCACTGTTGATGACCGCGGTGTCCACGGGCATTTGATCAGTGGTGATCGTGCCATTCGCGAGCGGCCAAGCGAAGGCATGGTTCACGTGCGTGATCACATCCCAGTGCACCTGGTTTGCAGGGATCGTTCCGTTGAGCCACGTCGGGTAGTACCCGATCACGCTGTATTGCGCAGGCGCCTGAGAGCAGAACGCCAGCAGACAGATTGCGGCAAGAACGCACGCTTCCAGTTTCAATGGTAACCAACGAGTCATGGATGTCCGTCCGGTGAAGATGACGCGAATGCGGATCCGATTGCACGAATGGTGACGATGGTCGCATCGTCGCGAAATTCCTGTTTCGTCATGAAGTCCTGCACCGCCTGGATCACCGCGTGCGAACATTCACGCGCATCACGGTCACCGAACTGCGTGAGGACAGCGCGCAGTCCCGCCGCATCAAACTGCGTTCCTCCTGCGTTCGTGGCCTCGGTGAGTCCGTCCGTATAGATGTGCAGGCTCTCATCCTTTCCCAACTTCACCTCGATCTCGCTGAAGTGTCCTTCCTGCTGCATGCCGAGCCCCAGGCTGCGGGTGCGGAGTTCCTCGAGTGACCCGTCGGCCTTCCGCAAGACCACCGGCGGATGTCCCGCCGTCGCAATTCGCGCTGTCGACGGAGATCTTTCCAGGAGGACATAGGCAACCGTGACGAACATGTTGCGGTCCGCCACCTGCTTGATCGTCGAGTTCAGATTTTCCAGGACCGGGACCGGCGAGGGGTCGTGGAGGATCTGCGACCGAAGCGCGCTCTTCAGCATCGCCGATAGAATGCCGGGGCCGATGCCGTGACCGGCGACGTCGGCGACCATGCATGCGACACGGTCATCGCCGATCGGGACGACATCGAAGAAATCTCCCCCGACATCGGTGGCCGTCACCATGACTCCCGCCACCTCAAGCCAGTCCGATCGAACCATATCGGGAGGGATGAGGCGCTGCTGAATCCTCTGTGCCACTTCGATTTCCGACTGGTACTGGCGCCGGCGTGCGCCTTCTTTGGACACCGTCACAATCCACAGGGCATAGCCTGTTGCCATGAGGAAGATGCCCACAACACCGAAGACCGAGCGCTGAGCGGCCACTTCACGCAAGAGGGCCGCCTGTTCGGCCGGCTGGGACGGGGGCACCTGCCGTCCCATCACCGCCGAGGTAATCTCCTGCGCATTCGAACTCACGACCATCCATGCAAGGAACGAAAGGACCATGATCACCTTGCGATGACCGAACAGGACCAGCGATGCCGACATTGCCCCGCTCGATATGGTCACGAGCAGAAACGTCAGGATCGGCACCGGAGTAGTACGCTCTTCCATCATCAGACTCAGCGGTCCGATGATGGAAAAAGTGAAGAAGACGGGGATGGTGAGTCGCACGCGAAGCTTCCACTCCATCGGCCCGAAAATATTGTAGGGCGAGTCGTGTCGGGACAACTTCTTCCTGTCGCGTCGGGGAAGGGTCTCAGCGGTCTGTCCGGTTCTGCGTTCCCTCCTCGCGGCAATCCATCCGACTCCGAGGAGCAGGCCGACCCCCAGCAACAGAAACGCGACCGTCGGCCTATACTGCCAGAGAGTGAAGACCACGCCCCTGTCGGACAACGTGAAAACCATCGTGCTTGCGACGAAAATGATGGCAAGAATTCCGAGCTCACGGGGCATCGCCCTGAGGGCCTTCAGCGATTGCTTCAGAAAGACGGTCGGCACGGCATATCCTTCGGTCTTGTTTGTCCCATCCGTCTAACGTACTTTTTGCCATGCAGGTTGCATCCGGAAAAGCCACGCGAAAGGCAGTCGCGATCACCTCCATGATCGGGAGCGTCAATGAAGTCATTTAAGGACATGAAACGCGAATACAAAGAACGGAAAAAGCCCGCCGGGGTATTTCAGGTGAAGAACACGGCGAATGGAAAGATCTTGCTCGGGAGCAGTTTAAATCTTGAAGGGCCGCTGAACAGCCATAAATTCATGCTGACCATGGGGAGCCACCGGAATGAAGATCTCCAGAAGGATTGGAACACCTACGGCCCGGACCACTTTGTGTTTGAAATCCTGGAGGTCGTGAAGATCAGCGACGACCCGAATTTCAATCTGGAAGACGAGCTCACCCTCCTCGAGCAAATCTGGATTGAAAAGCTGCAGCCGTTCGGGGAGAAGGGATACAACAAGGACGCGAGAATACGCCAGGCGTGAGGACGCCTTGCGTAGAATGAGCAGCAAGGTACAATTCAATAGTCGATAGTCGATGGACGCTAGTCGATTGACAACCCTAAGGCGCGGCGATGACGGTCCAATGGGACCACGGTTGACGATCCGCAAAAAAAACCATGCGCCTTGTGGTTGACTATGGACTATTGTTCGTCGACCATCGACTATTGAGATTCTATCCTAGCCCAACACCAGCTCGACGGTGTTCTTTGACCCCTGCGCCTGCGGCGGTATCGGCATCGCAACCGGCTTGCCGTTCAGCGTCGCCGACTTCACGCCCTTCTGCACTCCCTGAGGGTTCTTCACGGTAATAGCATAGTCGGCTCCACGCCAGCGGCGTTCGATCGTGAACTCCTTCCACTCGGCGGGAATGCACGGGTCGATGGTCAAGCCGTCGAACCCGGGTCGCACGCCAAGGATCCAGTGCGTGGCAGCGATGTACGCCCAACCGGCGCTCCCGGTAAGCCAGGGATGACGCGCGCGGCCGAACGCCGTGTGGTCCCGCCCCATGATGAACTGGCAATAGGAGTACGGCTCCGACTCGCGGATGTTGATGATGTCGTTCTGCTCGTACGGCAGCTGGGAATTGTAGAACTCCATCGCCCGGTTTCCGCGCCCGAGCTTGCACTCGGCAACGATGGCCCACGGGTTCGAATGGCTGAAGATCGCGCCGTTTTCTTTGATGCCGCGGTAGACACGCGTGATGTAGCCGATATCGTCATCGGGCTTCGTGAACGACGGCCAGACAAGATGGATGCCGTACTTCGAGAACAGGTGCTTGTACACGGCATCCATGCACTGGATACCGCGTTCTCGGGAAACCGCATCCGAGGTCACCGCCCAGCTGTTGCTTTCCAGGAAGATCTTCCCTTCGGGATTCTTGCTCGATCCGATCTTCTCCCCTTTCTTCGTGATTCCCCGGATGTACCATCCGCCGTCCCACAGTACCTTTTCGCACGCCAGACGGACGCGCGCGGCCATCGCGGAATATTTCTTCACATCCTCCTTGCGCCCGAGATATTCCGCCGCCTCGATGAAATGCTGCAGCGCCCAATGGTGAAGAAACGACACCATGGCGCTTTCACCGCCTCCGAGGTTCAGGCAGTCGTTCCAGTCTGCGCGCAACCCCTTGCAGATCCCGGTGCGTCCAACCTGTTCAGCGGAGAAATCCAATGAGCGCTTCATGTGCTCATACACGCTGCCTTCGCCCTTGTCGGCGAACGGGACGACCTCGTCGAGAAATCCGGTCTCGCCCGTCTCCTTCACATATTCACAGATCGACGGAATGATCCAGAGCGCATCGTCGGAGCAGGTGTCTTCCAGCCCGTGAATAATATCGGCGGGGCTCGGCGTCGGGACGACGGTCGGCAGCTTGACACCCGGGAGGCGGTCTTCTTTCGGCGCGAACACGTCGGGGTCGAACAAATGAAGGCCGTATCCCTGACTCACCTGGCCGTGCAGGAGCTCCAGCAGGCGTTGTTTGACTTTTGAAGGATTCGTGTGAGGAACGGACATCACGTCCTGAGACGTGTCGCGATACCCGAGGCCTGTTCTTCCACCCACCTCGACGAAGGAGGCAAAGCGCGACCACACAACGCAGGTTTCCGCCTGATAGAGCGTCCATGTGTTGATCATCGAGTTCATGCCTGCACTCGGCGTCGTGCACTGGAAGACGGATCGCTTCGCGCGCCAGTATTCTTTCAACTCAGCGAAGGCGCGGTCCGCCGCCGCTCCATCGCGATACTTTTTTCGCATGGCGCTTCCGACGCTTCGCGATCCCGGACCGAGCAGAAA
>DATJPR010000193.1:0-3107 GCA_035506295.1 Bacteroidota bacterium
TTTGATCGATGGGGAAGAGGCGGGAAACGCGACGCCCGACCGTCATGGCGGATCCTGACGGGAATCGCTGCAGCGATGGGAACGAAATACCGGTATGGCACCGCGGAAGATGTCTTTGCCGAGGTTGCATCGACCATCCCGTCGTTTCGCGGCATGAGCTATAGAAAACTCGGGAATAAGGGACTACTCTTACTGGAAGCGAAATCGGTGCAAGCGGTCGCCGTCTAGCCCAGGCTTTCTCGGAGAACCATGGAATTTCTTGTCATCACCGTCATCAAGATCGTCGTCGTGCTGCTGATTATTCTGACGACCGTGGCGAATCTGGTGTACATGGAACGACGGATCAGCGCATTCGTTCAGGACCGCATCGGGCCGAACCGCGTTGGACCGTGGGGGCTTCTCCAGGCACCCGCAGACGTCCTGAAACTCTTCATCAAGGAGGATATTGTCCCGGCCGCAGCAAACAAATTCGTCCACACCCTTGCGCCGGTGATCTCTCTCAGCGTGGCGCTGACGACCTTTGCCGTGATCCCGTTCGGCGACAGGATCACGATCTTTGGCCATGACGTCAAGTTGATGATCGCTGATGTGAACATCGGCGTCTTGTATATTTTGGCCCTGACTTCCCTCGGCGTGTATGGCATCACACTGAGCGGATGGTCCTCCAACAACAAGTATTCATTGCTCGGAGGCCTCCGTTCGTCGGCGCAGCTTATCAGCTATGAGTTGTCCATGGGCCTTTCCTTGATTGGCGTGCTCATGGTCGCTGGAACGGTGAGACTGGACAAAATCGTCGAGATGCAGTCCGGCCTGCAATGGAACGTGTTCCTCACGCCGCTGGGATTTATTACATTCCTGGTCGCCTCGTTTGCGGAGACCAATCGCCTTCCCTTCGACCTTCCCGAAGCTGAGCCCGAGCTTGTCGGCGGCTATCATACGGAATATTCCGGCATGAAATTCGGCAGCTTCTTCCTTGCGGAATACGCGAACATGATCACGTCCAGCGCGTTGATCGCGACGTTGTTCCTCGGCGGCTGGCAAGTGCCGTTCCTTGACCGCCTGGCATTGCCGGCGATTGCGGTGAGTATCATCGGCGTCGTCGCCTTCGTCCTCAAGGTCGCCGCGATTCTTGTTTTCTATATGTGGGTGCGATGGACGCTGCCCCGTTTCCGGTATGATCAACTCATGAACCTCGGCTGGAAGGTGATGCTTCCGGTTGCACTTTTGAATCTCGTGGTCACTGCGGGTTGGATTCTTCTGTGGCGATGAGCGTTGTAGGAAGAGAGGATAGATCGAATACTATTATGGCTCAACCCGAACATACCGTTGCGGCGCCGCAAACTCGGAAGCGTGATCTTTCGATGTTGCAGCGCTCCTATATCCCCGAAATCGTGAAGGGCATGACCCTCACCCTCCGGCATTTCTTCAGGCCGAAGTTCACGCGTCAATATCCCGAAGAACGGTGGAATCCGCCGGCGTCGTTCCGGGGAAGACCGGTACTGGTTGAAGAAAACGGCGTCGAACGGTGCGTCGCATGCGGCCTCTGCGCCCGCGTCTGCCCCGCGCTCGCCATCGAGGTGCAGGCCGCGGAGACTGATCTCGAGAAAGAGCGCTATCCCGAACGCTTCGAGATCAACATGCTTCGGTGCATCTTCTGCGGGTTCTGCGAGGAGGCCTGCCCGGAAGAGGCGATCATCATGAGCGACGAATACGAGCTCGCGTTTCAGAATACCGAAGATGCGATCTACGGAAAAGACAAGCTTCTGATGTCAATGGATCGGTTGCGGCCGCGACTGGAGTATCTTCGCAAGAATCGATGACCTCCCTCACCATGGAGCAGGTCGGGTTCTTGTGAAAGCCCGGGGGTTTCGCTGTTCCCTGGAATCCTGCACGATTTTTCGCTACATTACTACCTCTATTGTGCCCCCCGATTGACGCATCTCGTTCATGGACGTTTTTTGGCTGGAAATCGCAGGAGTTGTCTGCCTCATTGCCGCTGTGGGGTTCTTCTCCGCCAGCGAAGTGGCAGTGCTATCATCGCGAAAAAGCCGGCTTCGCGAGCTTGCTGAGGAGGGGAACCGGGCCGCGCGCATCGTCCTTTCCTTCAAAGATGCCCCCGAGCGATTTCTGGCCACAGTTCACGTTGGGGTGATTTTCTCCCTGATCCTGGCATCGGGGCTCTCCGGCATGCTGGGATTCGTCTACCTCGAGCCCGCCCTCAGATCGGTTGGAACCCTCTGGATCGTCGAAGCAAGCGGATGGCTTACGCTCGCCATCGTCGGGATATCCGTGGGTTTCTTCGTGGTCGTCCTCGGCGAGCTCGTCCCCAAATCGCTTGCCCTCAGAAATTCCGTCGGCGTCGCCCTCGCCGTCGCGGGAATTCTCAGGGTCCTCTCCATCGCCTTCCGTATTCCCGCGCGCATTTTGACAGCGTCCAGCAATCTCGTCCTGCGCCCATTTTCCGACAGAACGACATTCACTGAAGCCCGGTTTTCCGAGGAGGAATTCAAGCTCATTCTGGATGAAGGCGCGAAACAGGGGGTCATCGACAAGACGGAGCACGAGCTCATCCAGAGTATCTTCGAATTCACCGACACGGCGGCGAAAGAGGTCATGATTCCCCGGACGGACGTCGTCGCGATCGACCTTGACATGCCGCGGGAACGGATACTCAAGATCTTTTTGGAAGAAGGGTATTCACGGATGCCGGTGTATCGCGGGACGATCGACAACGTGGTCGGAATTATCTATACGAAGGACCTGCTCGGCGTCATCGAGTATGGATCGCTGATCATCCTCCAGGATATCCTCCGCCCCGCCTATTTTGTGCCGGAGACCAAGAAGATCAGCCAGATCATGCACGAGCTCCAGGCGAAGCGGATCCACATGGCCATCGTGATTGACGAGTTCGGGGGAACGGAAGGGATCATCACGATGGAGGACATCCTCGAAGAAATCGTCGGCGAAATTCACGATGAATACGATGAAGTCCTGAAGGATATTGAAGCCGCGACGGACGGTTCCTTCTTTGTCAACGGCCGCACGTCGATCCGGGATTTCAACGACCGGTTCGGGACGCAGATCCCGGAGACTCCCGATTATGAAAC
>DATJPR010000194.1:0-3273 GCA_035506295.1 Bacteroidota bacterium
GAGCGACTGAGTTGCCGGCCGGACTTCATGGTCCTGTGCTATCCGGTCATCTCGTTCACCGACTCCTCCATGCACCGCGGCTCGCGTGAAGCATTGATCGGAAAAGACCCCGATGAGAAGATGGTCAGGTATTTCTCAAGCGAGCTGCAAGTCCGGGACGATACTCCTCCTGCTTTCTTCATCCTCGCGGACGACGACGGGGCCGTCCCGGCGGAGAACTCGCTGCTGATGTACAAGGCGTTGCGAAGCAAGAAGATCTCCGCGGAACTGCACATTCTCTCGGAAGGTGGACACGGGTTCGGGCTCGCCCTCAACAATCCGCACATCGCTTCCTGGTCGAACAGCCTGAGGCTCTGGCTCGACTGGCTCAACCACCGTGGAGGTTTCTCACGATGAACCGGACGCGTCCCCATGTGACCTTGCGCTCTATGGGCTCGAAGGTCTTTGTCTCGTAGCTTGCCAGGCAGTCTACGAGGTGTCCGTTGGGACAGTTCGGAGCGATGTGGATGACAGAATTTAACGTGTATCCGTCCGGCCAGCGGGCGGGTATCATCTCGTCGGCGAGCCGCTCCTCGGACGGATGTATCCACGGATCGTCGGTATAGAGCCGCAACCGGTGATCCTCCTGATAAACCATGATCGATTCGCCCGCATCCGGGATTGCGTCGCCGCTGCCTTTCCCGAACGCCTTTTCCCGAACGACGATGCCGTCGTCGATTTGCAGACAGTCGAAGTACGGAACCCGAAAATCGACCGGCGCTACAAACTCGTCTGCGCTTTCGCCATCCCTTGAATGCGCCGTGATGATGAACCTCACCTCGGGAGGATCCGCATGCGGGGGCGGCGTTTTGGCGCAGGCCACATGGATAGTAGGCAGCGCTATCACCTTATCGCCAGCCATCAGGCTGAGAGAGAGAACGCTGTCGAGAACGGTGACGGTGCTGTCGTTAGAACGGATGGTCACCGTCGAAGGATATGGTCCGTGTGGTTCTCCTCCCCGGTTGAACAACCTCAAATGCAATTCGTTGTCCGATGAATCCTTGAGGTAGCGGCTCCCTTTCCCAACACTGTAATCGAGAAACGCCAGCTCGGGCGTGCCCCCATTCTGGGAGATGCCCACCTCCACGCCTCCGGAGTCGAAACCGATGGTCAGCTGGCCCGCAGAATCGCTCGTCATCGTGCTTGTCGTTGCCTCGCCTGCCCGGAACGTGGTGACCGTGTACGAGGACCCGGGGTGATAGATGGGGGCTGTTGTTACCTCGCCGTGAAGCTCATGCAGCCGGGGGCCGTCGGGCAACCAGGCACGAGATTCGACGCCAAAGCCATGCTGATCCACGTTCCTCAGGGTGATGAACCCGGGCTCATGTTTGTCGCTTTGGACATGATATCCCCACGCATCGAAGTTGGGGTAGAGATCATAATGGGTCCAACCGTGGGGTGGCGGAGTGTCCTGCTTGAAGGCATCGCACACAAAGTTCATCGCCTTCCGGAACACGGTTGTCTCGCCCGGGTAATCGATCATGTGCGGACCATGAAACTGCCAGTATTCGATCGGGACCCCATCCCATAATGCGCCCTGATGAACTTCCTGATTGAGATAGAAGAGGATGTCCGAGTCGCCGTTGTGCATCCGGAGATGCACACCCTGGAGATTCTTGAAGGTGTAGCGTACAGGATAGAGCGTGTGAACATCGGGGGTACCGACAAAGAATTCCGGGCTCCCGGCGAGGCTCACCATCGCGCTGACCATGTCGGGATATTTCCCGGCGAGAAAATACGCCATGAACCCGCCCATGCTGAATCCGATGATCCCCCGATGGTTCCGGTCCGTGAGCGTCCGGTAGTGACTGTCGATATGCGAAACCAGCTCGGGGAAGTAGTCCGCCATCTGGATCTGGTATTTGACGTCCTCATGGTTCCCGACGTTGTACGGACGAGGTTCCTTTTCCTCAATGTTACCGTCCCACATAACAAGAATCACCTGTAACGAATCCACCAGCGCCTTCAGTTTTTCGTACTCGAGTTTGGCATTGTCGTCCTTGAAATGCCGTCCTCCCCAGCCATGGAAGAAATAGATGACCGGATACCGCCGACCAGACTGATCATAGCCGTTCGGGAGATAGAGCCGAAAGTACTTGTCGTGCTGGAAGACCTTACTGAAGTGCGTGAGATCCTGATAGGCGGGAGAGGAAGGCGGGGTCTTTGATGGCTCCTCGGTGACGGGTTTGTGGTTCCTCAGCCATTCCTGTCCTTCCCGCGTGGTAAAGAAATCCATCCATACATAGTAGAGCTTGTTTCCCGCTGACACCTGAGACCCATGCATTGATCCGAGGGGAATGTGCAGCATGCTCAGGGGTGGGAATGTCGTCGTATCGTTGTCCGCCGTGACGGTCGCGTTGTTCTCCTTCAACCCAAGGAAGAGTTGTTCAAGCATCGGGTGTTTGTGGCGTTCGACGCGGTCGGGGCCGGTGGTTTCAACGGTTCCCACAGCCATTCGGGGGACGTAGTTTTCCGGCAGCAAGGTGCGGCTGACGGTTTTGCTGCTCTTGATCGCTTCGCTGTACGGTGTGCACTGGTCAAATGATCGTACATACGGCGCCGTATTGTTCTTGACGTACAGATTCCGGTTCAAGTCTTCTCTATCCTGGACATTCAGCGCTTTCACGATTCGGACTGCGAGAAGCTCCGTCTTCTCCGGCACCTTGATCTTCCACGTCCAGTCCTCGGGCGCGTAGGCAATCGTCTCCCGGTCGACGGCAAAGTCCTGGCCGCGGGTTATCAGCGACGCATGACCGTCGATGAGGAGCCACACCACTTCGCTTCCGTGATGGTGTTTCTCCTGGAATGTTGCCGGACCGACGATCGAGAAATATTCCGTTCTCACGCCCGGTATGTTTTTGGGGAGCACTTCGCGGATCGAGATGTGTCCGGAGACTTGTTTCGGCCGTTCCAATTTCTCCATCGGAATCTGATGACCGAATGCCTGTACGTGTGGGACCAACACAAGAAACGTGGCGGAGAACAGGAGGAGAAACTTGGTTGCAGGGGAGGACTTCATTCCGGGGTTCCTAAGAATTTTCAAGGACGCGTTGTTTTCTGAACTGGGATCGGCGGACTATTGGGATCTTTCCGATCGACCAAATATTGGGAAAATCTTCTCGTTATTCCAGGAGGACGGTTGCTTGATTCGAAAGTCCTTGAACACGAATATCCGTAAATGGGGCAAAATTCGGCTTTCTCGCGTCGTTCCCAGCCGGTCGGATTTTCCCTCTT
>DATJPR010000195.1:0-8564 GCA_035506295.1 Bacteroidota bacterium
GGCCTACTACGCCCGGCGCAAGGAATTCTTCAAGGCTGCGGAAGAGATGAGGGCGATCGCCCTAACCTACAGAGAGGACGCTGTTGCCTATCAACAATGGGCGCGCTTTGCGCTCCGGGCCGGGGGATACGCCGTGGCCCATCGAGCGCTGGAACTCGCGCTGCACTGCGCACCCGATGCATCATCGGCGAAGATGCTCGGCGACATCGAACTGGCGGAAGGAAACTATGCTTCGGCGGAGAGCCGCTACCGCACAGCTCTGGCACTTTCGCCGCCGCACGCGATTGAGGTGCAAGCGCGCTACGCGCGCGCCCTGGCACTGCTCAAACTAGGACAACGGGACGCATGCATTGAGGAGCTGCAGACGGTTCTTAGACTCGATCCGCGCAATCGCGATGCGCGCGCGTTACTGTCGCAGTTTCACCTTCCGGCACCGCAACAACCCCAGGGACCATGAGTCGGACCGTGGGAAACGCCCTACGGCGCTACCGCTGGTTGCTGCTTCTCCTTGGTAACCCACGTATAGAGCCTGGGAAGCAACGGCGCCGCGAACAGGCGACCTCCGAATCCGAGGACGCGAAACGTCATCATGGGGATGGGAGAAACCTTGATTGCGTGCAACCGGTCCCCAAAGATCGAAAACCCGCGCTTTGCGGCCGCCTGCGCAATGAACTTCTCCAGCGTGTCGTCTTCGAGCATCCGACGGAGATCGTCCGCAGTCCGTTCCTTCCGCTTTGAGAGCGCCGAATCTTTCGCGACGGAATCCTGTCGTGCAACAAGCTGCATGAGGATGGCTCCGCTCTTCACCGGGACCGGCCCGTAGTACTGACCCGGCTCCAACTGAGATGCTATTTCACCAAAGGGAGCTCGATCGGTGATCGGGAAAAATCCCGTCAGCCCTTCGCGGTTTCGTTCATCCGGATCGCTGGAGTAGCTCCTGATGACCTGCGGGAACGGCATTCCACGATCGAGCTGGCTCATCGCCAGACGCATGTCCTCGACCGACGACGTCGTCAGCGTTCGGATCCTGACGCGGGGTGTCGGGAGGGGATCTCCGTATCGTTGAAGGTATTGGTAGACATCGGCGTCGGTGAGGCTCACATGCGATTCGATCTCGCCGCGCATCCGTTGCGCCAGATAGGCGTCCTTCCACTCCGTCATCTGGGCCTGCACCTCCGGACTGCGATCGAGCCCCTGACGCACGGCCTCCTGCCCGAGGAGCTCCTGCTGCACCCACACACGCGATTGCGCGTTCAAAGCCCCCGCGACTGACAGAGGTTCTTGGGAATCGCAGGAGAAGTCCTTGTCGATGAGCATGCCGATGGTTTCCCGGACAGTGAACGTCCTGGAGCCGGCCACCATGAACGTATCATTCAGCTTGTCGGCGAGCCGCGCGAGTAACGAGTCTTTCGCCCCTTGCATGAAATGGAACGCCGAATCCCCCGGTGCACGTGTGAGAAGACTGCTTGACGCAATGGCGATATCCTTGATCCGCGGACCCACGGCGAATCCCCTGTGCCCCGGGAGGAACTCCCGCAGGAATTCCCGGAGACGCGCTTCTTCCTGCACCGACCGGATATGCGATCGAACTCTTTCGGCTCGGACCTCGGGCTGCATGCCCATATAGAGTGCATCCGGGCTCGCGCTCACGAGCTGGAGGATGACATAGCCTTTGGAAGTCTCGATCACAGGAGACACTTCTCCGCGTTTCAACGCGAAGGCGGCTTTTTCAATTTCCGGCTCTGCATTTCCATACTCGATGGTGACGGTGTCCTTCAGCGATTGGATGCTCGAGTCGACGTCGAACGATTTCAGGCTCCGGCCTTTGATCTGCGATGATACGAACTGTGCATCCTCACGGTTCGGGAAATACAAATAGCGTACCAGGAGTTTCCTCACCGCATTGCGCTCACCTGCCAGAACCTCTTCGGGGGTGACGCTGACCTTCCCTGCGACCTCTTTTCTGTAGAGATCATCACGGGCCAGGAGTTCCTCGAGATGATGGAGGCCTTCCACCGTCGAAGAATCCGCGGCAATCCCCCGCTCTTCCGCTTCCTGGGCCAGAAGCTTCTCTGCGATCAGCGAATACATGACGATGAGCTTGTCCTCATCCAGTCGGCCGGCCTTGTGGCGGTAGAGCCCGGGGAGAAGCTCAAATCTGCGGACGAATTCTTCCTCCGAGATGTAGCGGTTTCCCGCCTTCCCCAGGACGAGGTCCTTTGAAGGGTTGATGGTGGGCTCCTGGCTTCTACCGGTCGAGGGAACGACTAAGCCAAGGAGGAAGAGCAAAGAGAAAACGGGAAGCGGGCGCATGACAAGGTTCCATGAAGCGTTCATGTATTAATCTACGTGAAGTTTGACCGTAGGGCAAATCGCCCTCTTGCGATCAGGGGATCTTCTCCATAACTTTTTGATTCAGACAGAAAACTCCAGATCAACTCGCGGCCGTTCATGGACAACGGGCAGGATCATCGAATTCCGATCACACGAAGGAAAGCATTCTTCTTCAGCATAACGCCGGCGCTCGTTCTTCTCTTCCTGGCGGCCGTCCTTGAACTGGGGTTGCGGGTGTTCGGGGACTCATCATTTGCGCATCTTGTCAACCCGTACTCGTATGACGGGATGCAGTGGTTGCGCGTCAACAGGTCCTACCTGGGAAAATACTTCCCCGCCAGCAGCCCGCTTATCCCTGAATTCAAGCCGACGATCGTTCATGCCGAGAAAGACAGCGGAGAATTTCGCCTGTTGTGCCTGGGAGAATCGTCGATGTTCGGCACACCGTATCAGTATGGAGCGACGATCCCTGCGATTCTCCAGAAGCAGCTCCGTCACCTTTCTCCGATGCGTGAAATCACCGTCATCAACCTCGGCGCATCTGCGATCAACACCAACGTTATCGCCGACATCGTTCCACAGACGCTTGAGCTCAAACCCGACGCGGTGTTGATATATACCGGGCACAACGAGTTCTACGGCCCCGATGGTGTAGGCGCGTCCTGGCTCGAGCGCACGCTGCCGTTTCTTGTCCCTGTCAAGTACGCCTTGCGGGACCTCCGGATTGTGCACGCGATACAAGAGTGGCTTCGCGCCGCTTCCCTGTCAGAAAACCGCGGCGCGGAACAGAACATGATGCGCCAGGTTTCTGAGGGGGCGCATGTTCGGGCAGGATCCAGCGAAGAGCGACGCATCCTGGGCATTTTTGACCGGAACCTTCATCGCATTCTGGAGTTCTACCGACAAGCCCGGATCCCCGTCATTGTCAGCGACGTTGCCTCCAATCTGCTCTTCCCGCCATTTGTCTCCGACAGTTGCGCATCGCCGGACTCCATCCGGCAAGCCCTGCAGCCGACGGGCTCCCCGCGGATGCTGCAGAGTCTGCTCCATGTCCGGTCGACGGACACCGCGTGCGCCCTGCTCGATTTCTCGATCGGAACTCTTCTCCTTCGCGGCGGCGACTCGAGCCGCGCACTGCCCTATTTCGAGAAAGCCCGGGATGAAGACCTCCTCAAGTTCAGGGCGCCTTCGGTCATCAATACGACGATCCGTGCTGTGTGCGAGGAGACCGGAACGCCGTGCATTTCTGCTGTGCGCACCTTCGACTCGTTGAGCCCCGGACATATCCCGGGGTACAATTTCTTCTGGGAACACCTGCATCCTCGCCCGACCGGCTATTATCAGATCGCGGATCTCTTCCTCAAAGAGCTCCTGACTCTCCGGATCCTCCCCTCGGCGAACCCTGACAGCATGTTTTCGCAGAGACTCCCTTGTGATCCCCACCAGCTCAGCATCAGCTGGCTCGACCTCGCCCTCGGGGATTTATCGGTCCAAGCCCTGACCGGGCGATGGCCTTTTGAGCATTTCAAGACCGGGACATTGTCTTTTGACGGGGCAGATACTGCGCTTCAGCACATTGCCCTGGAAGTCTATGCCAACCGCCTCGGCTGGAACGAGGGAAATCTCAGAACGGCGGAGTGGTTCATCGCCCGCGGGGAGGTGATCGAAGCCAGGACATCCTATGAGGCGATTCTTGAAGAATATCCCCGGGCGTATGCCGTCCGCTATCTCCTGGCAAATCTCCTTCGCAACCAGGGGCTCATCGCACCGGCGGAACGCCAGTATCGCATGATCATTCAAACCGACTCCAACTATCCGTTTGCACGGGTCGAGCTCGGCCTTCTGCTGATCAATGACGGCGCGCTCACGGATGCAGAGCAACAACTCACGGTTGCTCTCGCACTCGCGGATCGCGGCATCACGATCACCAATTCCTTGCGCGCCTCGGCATATTACGGGCTCTCCGCGATAGCGGCAAATCGCGGCGATTTCGGTGAGGCCTTGCGACTCGTCGACGAGTCCCTCCGCCTCGATCCTTCCTATGGCGCCGCCGCCACACTCCGCCAGCGAATTCTCCAAGCATCAAAGCGCTAGGACCTGCTGCAAAGAAAAAGGCGAGCCCGCTTCCGCGGGCCCGCCTTCCGATACTGCACTGATCATGCTGCCGAGAGCACCATTACTTCAGCAGCATCATTTTCTTGACGCTCGTGAACTGACCCGCAGTGATCCGGTAGAAGTACAGACCGCTGGCGAGATTCTTCGCGTCAAATGTCACCACATGACTGCCGGCTCCCAGTGTTTCATGGACGAGCGTGGCCACTTCCTGGCCGAGCACATTGAAGACCTTCAGTTCAACAGGAGACTGTTTCGGAAGAGCGAACTCAATCTTTGTCGAGGGGTTGAAGGGGTTCGGATAATTCTGCTCGAGCTTGTAGATCACCGGCTGACCGCCAAGCGACGTGATGCCGGTCAGGCTCTTCGGCTTGTGCAGGTTGAAGTCCCATGCGCTGTAGAAATTGGGATCAATGCTGCCCCAGTCGGAGGCTACCGTGTAGACCGTGTCGACATCCACGATATTCTCGACGTGGTTGTTGCCGAATCCGCCTTCGTTGTCGGAACCTTGGATCCCGAACTTGAAGACCTGACCGACAATATTCGTCGTCGTATAATGGAATACGACAGTATAGACGGTGTCACCGGCAACCTTGTCACCGTGCGTTCCGTTGTCCCACATCTTCCGCTGACTTGAATCAGCAGCGATCAGCGAGCTCCAGGTCGCCCAGTCGGTGGACAGAGGACCATTGGGACCGCCGGTCGCCGGCCCGTTGATGGCGACGCCCCAGGGTTTGATGCTGTCGGCAAAGATCACCGTTGCCGTGCCCTGTCCGGCCTTCAACGTGTCGTGGTGCCATACCTGGTAGTATGCAGGCCGCATATCGACCGTCCAAGTGACCGTCATTTTGTGCGCCAGAGCCCGCGTGTTCTGCCAGTATGGTTGGCGGCGCCCGGAGGTCAGGCCGGACACGGTGTCATACACCGTCACGGTCTTCGACGCCGGCGAATACTGACGGCGTTCGTTCTCCGAGTTGATGTCTCCGGTGTACTGGAAGTTGTAGAACACCTCGCGGATGTCCTGGCCGTTCTTGTGGAGATAGTACTGATAGTCCATATTCTTGTTCAACGACGTGATCATCGTCGCGCCGCCGGTGTAAATGTTGGTCAAACCAACGCGCGAGAGGATCGTCGTGCGGGTGGAGTCTGCTGTGTTGAACCAACCGGACTGGACTTCCACCGTGTCGCCTATATTGAAGCTCCCCTTGTTCCGGGCATTGGTCATATCGACGCGCCAGGTGAAGGCCACGGTATCAGCATTTGCCCTTCCCGTGGGCTTCACGTCGCCGAAGAACACCCACTGCAAAGTAGTATCTTTCAAGCCTACCGGAATCGTGAAGTGCCTGTTCCCGCCCGCATAGGGAGGATTGGCAAGCTGTTCCGACCGCTGGGTCGAACCATAGCTCCAGTTCGAGCCGAGACGGAACTTGTATGCGATGTCCTGTCCTGCCGTGACAGAATCCTTCCGGATATGCAGCACGCCGTGATAGAAACCTCCCGGAGCGATCCCGAATGCTCCCGCGCTGTTTGTGGGCGCGGTCTCACGGGTCAAATACAACGGGGTTCCCCAGTCGAGATTGGACCCGGAGCTCGCGGAGACCTTGGTTCCGCCGCCAAGAATGCCCACCGAATCGACATCCGGTGCGGTCCAGCCGTACAGTGCGTTGTCGGAGACGCCCTGGAGATTCACTCTCACATAGATATTGATGAAGGTGTCCGGTGAAGCCTGCACGTAGGGAAGAGCGTACTCCGTGGGATTCTTTCCACTCGGGAAGTGACCGTTATTCCAGAACTGGAGCAACAGGGTGGTGTCTTTCGCCGGTATGATCAAGTCCCTATTGCCGTTCCCCTCGTTGGTATTTTCCTCCCAGCCGCCGCTGCCGATACGGATCTTGTATGCAATGGTGTCGCCTTGATTGAACTGCAAGGTCGTCCGCCAATAGTCGCCGCCGATGCTGGTCAGCACGGCGCCGGATCCCCAGTTCGTCAGGGTCGACGTGCCGGCCGTATCCGCACCCGCCGCGCCCGTCAGAACGACGTTCGAATGCGCGGTGATGGTGTCGGGCACGGTCGCCGTGTTCACCAGAAAAGTGACGTTTCGCTTCTGTGCGTAGCTCGCGCCCGGGATCAGCAGCAGGACCACCAGGATGGCAACGCTCAGAAAGAGTAGGTACCTCGTCATAGAACCTCCTCGAAGTGTGAGTGGAACGGTACAGCACTAGTGGATGGTGTCAATCGTTGTTTCAAGACTGCCTGCAACGTATGGGCCTTTCGCTCCTTTCAAAAGTGAACGATGTGTCTCTGCCTAAAAGCCGATTGCAACGCCAATGGTACTGAGATTGCCGAACACACCGAACCTGGTCCAGGCGTAATCAACCTGGATTCCGACAATGCCCGGGATTTGGTACGACACACCGGCTCCCAGCGAGAGCCCCTGCTGCTGATTGGACTTCTGGAATGCCGGCTCGGAGCCGATCAGCGATTGGAAACCTCCCCGGATGAAAAACGTTTCCATGTAGGCGATCTCCGCGCCGATGTTCCCCGAGATATCGTTGTCGCTCGGCCGCAGAGCATCGGCGGCCACGGTAAACCGAAACTCATCGGACTTGATCGCGTCCATGGCAACACCCACCCGGAACAGCAGCGGCATCGGCCAGGAATCGGTCTTGAGATCGCCGACAAGGTTCTTGTTGCCGCCCGGGTTCGTCGGATCGATGTCGATCTTGTTGAGCAGGTCCCTGCCGCTCAGCTGCATGTCGCCGCCGAAGTTCGACATCGACATGCCGAGACGGAGCCCGTTGAAATCGGTGACGAAGAGCAGGCCAAGATCGAACGTCACGTTCGAGGCAGATTCATTCCAGATGCTCTGCGTCACGTATTTCGCCGAACCGCCGATCGAAAACCGGTCGGTCAGGCGCCGGCAATAGGAGACGCCGACCGCCAGATCCTGCGCGTCCCAGTATTGGCCCGTCCCGTCGGGGTTGTCGACCGTGGTAATCTCCTCCGAACCGTAGTCGAGCTGGGTAACGCTCACGCCGACGGCATCGTCGGCATCGAGGTCCAGCATGGCGCCGAACCAGCGGAACTTTGTCCCTACCAGCCAGTTCGTATTCGCGAAGACGAACTGGTTCTTGGAGGCCTGGACGAACGCGCCCGGATTCCAATAGAGCGACGTCACATCGAAGCTGGAAGCGACGTATGCGCCTCCCATCGCGATCGCACGGGGGCCGACGGAAATCCCGAGGAATTGCGCGGCCGTGGTCCCGACTTTGGACTGGCTGTGCCCTGCGACGCTCGCCGCAAGAAGCAGGGCGGCGAGAAACAGTGGTCGTGTCATGGTTGATTTCATAGCAGTTGTCACCATCATTTGATGATCGCAAGCTTGCCGGTCGTCGTCCCGACGGGCGACTCGACGACGTAGAAGTAGACGCCGTAGGCGATATCGAGATTCTCGGACGTCTTCAGATTCCAGGAGACCGTCCCGTCATCCATGCCGCCGTCATGATGCAGGGTGACGATGTAGTCACCACGCGCGGTGAAGATGCGGATCGACGAATTTCTGGGAACGTGGATGAAGTCGATTTTGCGTTCTCCCCTGCCGCTGGTCACCCCCGGGCTGAGGGGAAGCTCGAACGATGCGGCGGTCACATACGGGTTCGGCACCGCGCGCACGCGGACCACTGATTGCGCCGCCACCGCCTCGTCGATCGACGGCTTGACCGTGGTAAACCGGAACACATCGCCCTGCCTGAACGGTCGCTTTGTGCGAAGCTTGAGGGTGTCACCGGCGCTGAAGGCGATCACCGAATCCGGATGCTTCACGGGATCCTGGGACGCAAAAGTCAGATCCCACGACCAATGCAGCTTCCCGTTCGGCGACGGCTCGACAAAGACCAATTCGTCAGAGGGAGAGAGGACTCCGTTGCCCACGGCGTCGACAAAGATGAATTTGACGTACGCCCCGTCGGTCTCATTGAACACCCGGAAATTCACGGGCGCGGAAAACGGATACAGGTCGGGGTCCGAATACGAGGTGTCGACGATGTGATCGCTGAATTCGACGCGATAGTTCGCCGGCCGGCGATATCCGTTGAAGTACCGCACCGGCGGCCCGGGAT
>DATJPR010000196.1:0-16391 GCA_035506295.1 Bacteroidota bacterium
ACCCAAATACTATGAGTTCATCGGCGCGAGCGCAAAGGATTTTGAGGAGAAGATTACCGCGACCGCCGCGGAGATTGAAGCCGTCAGCGCGATGAAAGACTTTCGAAAGCCGGTGTACATCTCCGTCGATGAGTGGGGGACCTTCGGAAGGAACTTCCTGTCGGTGCTGCCGATCGCTGAGTGCCTCAACTCCTTCATCCGTCACGCCGATGTCGTCAAGATGGGCAACTTCACCATGTTCACCGGTCTGCTTGCGAGTGACAGAGACAAGGGGACATACAAGTCGCCCCTATTCGAGACGTTCAAGCTGTTCTCCACGAACTGTCGAGGTAATTCCATCGACACGTACGTTGCCTGCGACACATTCAACACGGACAAGTACAAGGGCATTCCTTTCCTCGATGTGACCTCGGTGTATTCTCAGGAGACCAAGACGGTATATATCAACGTTGTCAACAGGCACAAGGATAAGGCGATTGACGCCGAGATCAGTAACAGTGCAGGCCCATTTGCCGGGAAGGCGCAGGTCAGCCTGATGAATGCGACTTCCCTGGAAGAGCCCTTCACCTTCGACAAGCAGGATCAATACAAACCCGTGAACAAAGAGATCAAGGTTGACGGCAATCGAATCAGTTGTTCGTTCCCGCCACACTCGTTCACGCAGATCAAGGTGAAGGTCGACTAACGGAACCGCAGGCCGCAGAACATCCCTGACCCTCAGGAGGGTGATGCATGAGAACTCTCGTGGTACTGGTGCTCCTCCCGCTTGTGCTCTTCTCCCAGACATTCTGCGGACAGGGAGCTCAAAAAAGCCGGGTGATCATCCTGACCGACATCGAAGCGGACCCCGACGACACGGAGTCTCTGGTCCGGCTTCTCCTGTATTCCAACGAGATCGATATCGAAGGATTGATTGCCACCACGTCCACGCACATGAGAACCGTCGTGCATCCTGAGTCAATTCGAAGGGTGATCAGCGCATACGCGAAGGTCCGTGCGAACCTTCTTAAGCACGACGGTGCATATCCCGGCGCTGAAGAACTCCAGCGACTTGTGAAGAAGGGATTGCCGCAATACGGCATGCAGGGCGTTGGAGAGGGGAAAGACTCGCAGGGATCTGAATGGATCGTGAAGGTCCTTGAGAACACTGATCCACGTCCGTTGTGGATCAGTGTCTGGGGAGGGCCCAATACTCTTGCTCAGGCACTATTCCAGATTCATAAGACAAAGCCTGAGGCGGTGGCGAAACGGCTGATTGCCAGGTTGAGAGTCTATACGATCTCCGACCAGGATGACAGCGGGATATGGATGAGGAAAAACTTCCCCGATCTGTTTTATGTCGTGAGCCCCGGGGGGTACGGAAGTTCCACCTGGAGCGCGATCAACCAGACTGCGCCGGGCATCAACAACGAACTAATAAGCAATCGCTGGCTGGCGCGGAACATTCAGCAGGGCCACGGCCCGCTCGGCGCGGTGTATCCGGACGTCGCGTATGGGATGGAGGGAGACACGCCATCCTGGTTGAACCTGGTGCCGAACGGATTGAGTGATCCGGAGCATCCGGACTGGGGCGGATGGGGAGGGCGATACGAATTGTACCGACCGGCTGATTCATCGCTGGATACGGCAGGATTCACCGGAGGTGTACCCGTGGAATCTGAACCCCGTGCGATATGGACGAATACCGCCGATCGCTATCTTTCGTACGCTTCGGCTGAATACGGCAGGGCTTTGATCCCCGATACTCCGGCGATCAACAGCAACAAGGCAACCATCTGGCGATGGAGGGAGGACTTTCAGAATGACTTTGCCGCCCGGATGGATTGGTGTAGGGGGTCCTACAAGGAAGCCAATCATCCGCCGATCCCGGTTCTGGCGCATCCCACGGAATTCACCGTCCGATCCGGCGAGGTGTTTTGCCTGGATGCGTTCGGGAGCACCGATCCGGATGGCGACAACCTCAGTTTCGTCTGGTTCCAATATCCCGAGGCCGGCTCGTACAAAAAGCCCGTCCCGATCAACGGAGCCGACAATCTCTCGAGGCTTTTCGTGACCGCTCCCGCAGTGAACAGACGGGAGACGATCCATTTCATCGTGAAGGTCACCGATAAGGGAAATCCTCCTCTCTCCCGATATCAGCGGGTGATTGTAACCGTTCTACCGAAGTGAGATGCCCTCGATGTTCCCGCGGCTCTCCAGACACGTGCACATTCATGGCAAGCAAAGGTGGATTCATGAGACAGTTCATTCTTGTACTCTGCGTGGTGTTTGCGGTGGCTGTGTCTTCCCACGCCCAGAAGATCATCAGGTATGCCCCGGAGGGCTTCGACTCGCTTCGAGCCGACATACCGCATGGAACACTCGATTCCATACTCTACGAATCGAATACAGTCGGGACGACTCGCAAGGCCCTCATTTATACTCCTCCGGGGTTCTCCAGGAGTGAGAAGTATCCCGTGCTCTATCTCCTGCATGGCATCGGCGGCGACGAGAAGGAATGGCTGAATGGCGGTCATCCCCAGGTGATCCTCGACAACCTGTACGCCGAAAAGAAAATCGAGCCGATGATTGTCGTCATGCCCAACGGCCGGGCGATGAAGGACGACCGTGCGATCGGGAATATCTTCGCCAGCGCGAAGATGGCGGCATTTGCGACGTTCGAACGGGACCTGCTTGACGATCTTATCCCGTTCATCGAGAAACACTACCCGGTCTTGAAGGACCGGGAGCACCGTGCGATTGCCGGATTGTCGATGGGCGGCGGACAGTCGTTGAATTTCGGCCTGGGGAATCTTGACAAGTTCGCCTGGATCGGAGGTTTCTCGTCTGCTCCGAACACGAAGAGACCTGAGGAGCTGCTTCCCAATCCCGACGAAGCGAAAAGGCAGCTGAAACTGCTCTGGATTTCGTGCGGCGACGACGATGGCCTTATCACCTTCAGCCAGCGCACTCACGAGTACCTGAACGCCCATTCCGTCCCTCACATTTTCTACGTGGAGCCCGGCGTCCATGATTTCAAGGTATGGAAGAACGATTTGTACATGTTTACACAACTCATCTTCAAGCCTGTGGATGTGTCGACCTTCTCCCAGTACAGCGTGGTCGGTCTTCCCGCGTCAACAAATGTCAGGGGCGCGAAATATCCGCGCGTTCTCCCTGACCAACGGGTAATCTTCCAGACCAAGGCACCGGCTGCAAAAAATGTTCAGATCGACCTTGGGAAGCTCTACGACATGCAACGGGACAGTCAGGGGGTGTGGACTGTGACAACGGAACCGCAGGGCCCGGGCTTTCACTACTATTCCCTGGTTATTGATGGCCTGGCGGTTGCTGACCCTGCGAGTGAGGCATTCTATGGCATCGGGCGGATGGCAAGCGGGATCGAGATCCCGTATTACGGGGAGGATTACTGTGCGACCAAGGATGTTCCTCATGGTGAGCTGCGCATCGAACAGTACTACTCCACCATCCAGAATGCGTGGCGTCAACTCTACATCTATACTCCTCCGGGCTATGATCGCGATCGCAACGAAACATATCCGGTTCTCTATATCCTGCATGGCGGCGGCGAAGACGAACGGGGCTGGGCAACGCAGGGCGAGGCGAATTTCATTCTCGACAATCTCATCGCCGCAGGCAAAGCCAGGCCCATGCTGCTGGTCATGCCGGACGGGAACGTGGGTGTCCCCGGGTTTGGGGAAAACACGTTGAGGGTCTTCGAAGCAGAACTGAAGCAATGCGTCATTCCCTTCGTCGAGAAGACCTACCGGGCGTCAAGCGATGCCAAAAATCGAGCGCTTGCGGGTCTATCCATGGGCGGACTGCAAACGCTCTACGTCGGAATCAACAATACGGAGGTGTTCTCCTGGTTGGGGGTCTTTAGCTCCGGGTGGATTCTTCCCATGCAGAGTGACCTGGCAAATGCGCAATACGCGATGATGGAGAAGAACACGGAGCGGATCAACAAGAACCTGAACCTGCTCTGGATCTCCATCGGGGGCAAGGAGGACATCGCTTACAACAACTGCCAGATGATGATCACGAAGTTCGATTCTCTGAAGATCAAGTATTCCTATTTTGACAGTCCCGGGGGACACACCTGGCCGGTATGGCGAAACGATTTGTACACGCTGGCGCCGCTTCTCTTCAGGTAGAGCAACCGTCATTCGCAACAGCTCCGCCGGTGGTTTTCGGATGCTCAAGTTCTCTTCACCGCAGGATGAAGAGATGAATCCCATGCGCAGAATGATGTATTTTTCTGAAAGGTCAGACGTCATGCAAGCAGAACCTGGACGAAAATATTTGTGCGTGGAATCTTGCTTTTGAGCTTTTCGTCTTGTACAATTGAACCGGTTCAGGATTTTTCGTAATAGTGAAGAGCCGTTTGAACTTCATTCACCATAGTGGGACCTGTTCCGGGCCGTGACGTCTTCATTCGACGGCTGCCCAAGAATCGCCGGCGGAGGGGAGAAGAGAATTTCCTCTGATCAGATGCGCCTTTGAGCGCGCTATCCAAAAAACTGATCGAGCATACGGCGTTCCCTCCAGTTTCGGTTTACGGTTGTGCCAGTTGTTGCCAAATACTGGGGATGGAAGAGACCTATTCCCGAAAAAGTTATCGGTAACGTAACCGGTAATGCTGGCCGCTCAAGGTTTGTGTGGTTCTGGCGCGAAGACGACGACGTCGGATTGCCCTGGTCCAGTTCTTCCATGGCACTCCAGAACTTGCTTGGTGAGATTCCTCCCGGATGAAAAAGCTGACCATTGTTGACGTGGCGAAGCGGGCGAAGGTGTCCAAGGGCACCGTGTCCGCGGTGATCAATGGAAAGAGCAATGTCAAGGCTTCGACTCGGGATCATATCCTCGAAGTCATGAAGGAGCTCAACTACCGGCCCAAAGGCGTCGCCCGAAATCTTAAGGTTGGTCAGCCCGAAAAAAGTATCGGCTTGATTCTGAAGGACCTCAGCTATCCATTCTACACGTCCATAGCGGCGGGTGCAAAAGAATACGCGAAGGGCATGGGGTACGCGGTGGTGGTCGCAAGTTCGGACGACAATCACGAGACCGAGAAGCAACTCACAAGACTCTTCTCGGCGAAGGATATCAAGGGAGCGATCATCGCGCCGATCGTCGCGGGGACAGCGGAGATCGAGCACCTCTTCCGGCTCAAGATGATCAACTACCCGTTTGTTCTGCTTGAGGACGTTCAAGGGATCCAGGCGAACGTGGTCGCCATCGATAACATCAAGGCGATCAAGCGGGCAGTCAAGTATCTTATCGAGAACGGTCACCGGAAGATCGTGCATTTCGCCGGGCCGCCACAATCCTCCCACACGCTGGAACGTGTCGAAGGATTCCGGCACGCGTTCAGCGAAAGTCCCCTGGTGTTCAAGAAAGAAAACATCGTGTCGATCGGCTCGCACTTCGATGAGAGCTACGCAAAGACGATTGAGTATTTCCACGGCTTGTCACGTCAGGAGTATCCGACAGCCATCGTCTGTTTCAACGACCATCAGGCGCTTGCGGTGATGTTGGCGCTCAAGAAGTTGGAAGTCAGAATTCCCCAGGACATATCGCTCGTCGGGATTGACGACATCTATTATGCGAAGATGTATCCCATTCCGTTGACGACGATTCAGGCGCCGCATTTTGAAATCGGCATGCGTGCCGCAGAAATACTTATTCGCAACATCGAAGCCTCCCATTTGCTGCCCGTGGAGCGCGTCGTTCTCGAAACGGAATTCATTGTCCGAGAAACGACGCAACCGTTACTCCAGTCTGTGGTTGAACGCAGCGAACTCCAGATCGCAGAGTAGCATCGAGAATGCAAGCAAATCCGTCATCTGTTGTTCCAATTGAACCGTGCCAATAAATATTGAACTGATTTCTTCATACACGATTTGATACTGATCACTGTCACTCACCCTGTGCTTCTCCTGGACATTCGCCAGCCCCGCGTTGGATGCACCGTTCGGAATTCAGGAGGATCAGCGTTCCTTGCCCCCGCTTCGCCGACCCCGGGCATTCGAGTTTCCCGAATGACATGCCTATGAATGAGAACATCGGACAAGCGAGAGTTCTGATTCGCGATCGCTCCGACCCGTACAAAAATCCTTCTCTCGCCATCGACGATCGGGTCGACGATCTTTTGCAGCGCATGTCGCTCGAAGAGAAGGTCGCCCAGATGAAATGCGTCTGGCGGCTGAAGGGGGAATTGTTGCTCGACGAGCACGGGAACCCCGATGTAGCGAGGTTCAGAAAGAATCTCCCGCACGGGGTCGGTCAGATTGCGCGGCTGAGTGACACCAATGGCGGACTCACAGCCCGCGAGACCGCGGAATTTGCCAATGCGATCCAGCGGATGGTGATCGCGAATACGCGGCTCGGGATCCCGGTGATCTTTCATGAGGAGTGTTTGCACGGCCTGGCGGGCAGGGAAGCGACGAGCTACCCGCAGCCCATCGGTCTCGCTGCAACATTCAACCCCGGCCTGATCGAAGAAATTTACTCCACCATCGCTGCGGAGGCGCGGGCGCGCGGAGTGCACCAGGCGCTGACGCCCGTCGTCGATGTGGCGCGCGATCCCCGCTGGGGGCGCGTTGAGGAAACCTTCGGCGAAGACCCCTACCTGGTTTCGCAATTGGGCGTAGCTGCCGTTCGCGGATTCCAGGGGAGTGGGAAGTTCGAGGACAAAAAGCATCTCCTCGCGACGCTCAAGCACTTCGCGGCCCATGGTCAACCCGAATCCGGGACCAACTGCGCACCGGTGAACGTTTCAGAACGCTTGCTCCGTGACACCTTCCTGATGCCCTTCCGCGAAGCAGTGCAGAAAGCCGGCGCCGTCAGCGTCATGGCGTCCTACAATGAGATTGACGGAGTACCATCACATGCGAACCGGTGGCTGTTGCAGGATGTCCTGAGGAAGGAGTGGGGCTTTCGTGGCTTCATCGTTTCGGACTACTTTGCGGTCACGGAGTTGCATCAGAAGCCTGACACCGAAAGCCATGCGGTGGCGAAAGACAAGAACGAGGCTGCTTTCCTCGCGGTCCAGGCGGGCGTGGGGATCGAGATGCCGGATCCGGACTGCTACCCCCACGTTGAACAGCTTGTGCAAAGCGGTCTCTTGAAGGAATCGACGCTCGACGAAATGCTGGCGCCGATTCTGCGATACAAATTCATGCTCGGTTTGTTCGAAGATCCTTACGTCGATCCTGAGGCAATTCACGCGGAGGTCGCCGCGCAGAAGAACCGTGCCCTCGCCCTTCGCGCCGCACACGAAACGATAACGCTCCTGAAGAATGAGGGAAACCTCCTTCCGCTCGACCTGAAGAGGTTGCGCGCGATCGCCGTCATCGGCCCGAATGCGGATCGCGTCATGCTGGGCGGATATAGCGGAAAACCGGTCTTCTACACGTCCCTCCTGAAAGGCATCCAGGACAAAGTGCAATCCCAGGTTCCCGTCCTCTATGGCGAAGGGTGCAAGATCACGGTCGGAGGATCGTGGGACGAGGACGCGGTAACGCTCTCGAATCCCGACGATGATCGCAAGGCGATTGCAGCTGCCGTCGAAACTGCACGGAGGGCCGACATCGTCATCCTCGCCGTTGGAGGCAATGAACAGACTTCGAGGGAAGGGTGGCTGAGGACGCATCTCGGGGACAGGGCGTCTCTGGATCTCGTGGGGATGCAGGAAGAGCTCGTCAAAGCCGTGCTGGCGACGGGCAAGCCTACCGTGGTAGTCCTGTTTCATGGGCGGCCGAACTCCATCAACCATATCCGGGAGCATGTCCCTGCCATTCTCGATTGCTGGTATCTGGGCCAGGAGACCGGGAATGCCGTCGCCGATGTCCTGTTCGGCGACTACAATCCCGGAGGGAAACTGCCGATTTCCATCCCCCGTTCGGCCGGCCATATCCCGTGCTATTACAATTATAAGCCGTCGGCGCGTCGCGGATATCTTTTCGACGACATCAGTCCGCTTTTTCCCTTCGGCTTCGGATTGAGCTACACGCATTTTCGGCTGACGGATCTCCGGCTCGAAAAAACGACGATTCGTGCACACGAATCGACGACGGTGCGTGTTGAGATTATGAACGATGGACCGTGCGATGGCGATGAAGTGGTGCAGCTGTACGTGCACGACCTTGTCAGTTCTGTCACGCGGCCTCTCAAGGAACTCAAGGGATTCAGAAAGGTCCATCTGAGCCCCAGCGAATCCGCGACCGTCGCGCTGACCGTCGGTCCAGATCAGTTGGCATTCACTACGATAGACAAGAAGTTCCTCGTCGAACCGGGCGATTTTGAGCTGCTGGTGGGCACGTCCTCCCGCGACGAGGATCTCAAGAAAGTCCTGCTCCACGTTGTGTAGCGGCGCCCGTCGTGAAGGGCTGACCGCTTCAGGCATTGCATAGGAGATTGCCTTGCAGACCAGCGCCACGAAGCTCTCGTTCAGCGAAACGGCAGGGTATGGATCCGGAGATGCAGCCGTGAACTTCGTCTTCCAGACGATGCTGTATTTCAAGCGGGGGTTCTACACGGACATTTTCGAGATTTCATCCGCTGCCGCGGGAACGTTGCTGCTCGTCGGGCGGTTCTGGGATGCGGTGTTCGATCCCTTCATGGGCGTCATGGCGGACAAGACAAACACGCGTCGGGGGAAATTCCGCCCCTGGTTTTTTTGGTCAGCCATCCCCTTTGCGGTGGTTTTTTCCCTCGCGTTTACCACCCCCGGCTTTGCCGGCGCAGTCAAGCTGGCCTGCGCCTATGCGGCCT
The DNA here is from genome assembly GCA_035506295.1 of Bacteroidota bacterium. GTDB lineage: Bacteria > Bacteroidota > Ignavibacteria > UBA10030 > UBA6906 > DATJPR01. The sequence continues at coordinate 8,773 of DATJPR010000196.1, forward strand.
TCGTTCTCCTCATGACGGTCAGTTCGGTGAACAACCTTCCGTACGAAGCGTTGAGCGGCGTGATGACTGGAGACGTCGACGAACGCACGAGCCTTTCGTCTTATCGGTTTTTCTTTGCCATGGCGGCGGGGTTTGTCGTCCAGGGATTGAAGCTGCCACTGGTCACGAAATTCAGCCGGGGGGTTGCGCTCTTCTGCTATGGCATCGACAAGAAAATGAATCTACAGATCCAGGACGAGCTGGCGGAACGACGGATAAGTTTTGCTTGACGCACTCTGGGGTGGGCCGACGCTTCGACGGACGAACAGAGTCGTGCGGGCACGACGGTTCCGAAGGCGGCGCGAGGTCAACCCGACGACTAATCAAGGAGGTACTCTTATGAGCAACTCGTTACGATTCCTCAACGGCGGAGCGGAGTCGCGGGGGACTGGTGCGGCCACCGGGAGAACCATGAGAGGGTTTCTGCTGCTGGCGACGTTCCTCGTGTTTGTGGCCCAGCCGCTGCTCGCAGCAGGTTCAGGGACCATCAAAGGACACATCACCGACAGGGACAGCAAGGACCCGCTGCCCGGTGCCAATGTGATCGTCGTAGGCACGGGACTGGGGGCTGCAACCGACCTCAACGGCAACTATATGATCTACAACGTTCCAGCCGCGGAGCAAACGCTGCAAATTTCGTTCGTCGGCTACGTCTCGATCAAAAAGCAGGTGACGGTCAAGGAAGGCCAGGATCTCGTCGTCGATGGCGCGCTGGTCGCCCAGGTGATCGAGGGGCAGACCGTTGTGGTGACCGGCCAGGCGAAGGGGCAGATGCAAGCCATCAACCAGCAGCTTGCCTCTGACAAGATCGCCAGCATCGTCTCTGAGGCGAAGATTCAGGAGCTTCCGGACTTTAATGCTGCGCAGGCCATCGGCCGGCTGCCGGGTGTCTCGACGCTGCAGAGCTCCGGCGAAGCAAGCAAGGTCGTGATACGAGGCCTGGCCCCGCAATTCAACGAAGTCGCCGTGGGCGGCATTTCGCTCGCTTCAACGGGAAGCACACAGATCGGCGCAGCCTCACAGGGCGGCACCTCCGGTGCGATCAACACTGACCGAAGCGTCGACCTTACCATGATCACGCCGTACATGATCAAGACGGTCGAAGTCTACAAATCGCTCACGCCGGACATGAACGCGAATGCGATCGGCGGTTATGTGAATATGGAATTGCGCGAGGCGCCGGAAGGGTTCAAGACCGATGCCCTGGCGCAGACCGGCTACACGCAGAAGAGCGGCAAGTACGGCAACTACAGATTTGTTGCCGCCGCAAGCGACCGATTCCTGGACGATGCCCTGGGGGTCTATGTGCTGGGAAATGCCGAGAGCTACGACCGTGACGCGGACAATATGGTCGGCACCTACACCCCCCAGAGCAGCCAGGTCCAGTCGGACGGGTATCGGCCGGTCCTTGTGACGAATGTTCAGCTCAATCGCCACATCGAAACACGCGATCGATATGGTGCGAACCTCATTCTGGACTACAAACTTCCTTCGGGGTCCATCAAGTCGGTCAATGCCCTGAGCCGCTTGGCGTCCAATTCACACGACTACTGGACCATTCTGGATTATCAGGCCCATAATATCAACTTCCGGTACCGGGAGGGGGACACCAAGACAGACATGGCGGTCAACACTCTCGACTTCAACAATGATTTCGGATTCTTGTCGATGGATCTCAAGGCTGCCAATACGTATTCCCGGAATCATGCCCCCGGCATGCCGCAATATGATTTCACGGAGACCGGAGGAATTCCTGGCGCGACGCCGGTCAATACCGTTCCCGAGGCTCTCGTGAAGCAGGTGAGTTATATCGGTCCGGCGAACACGTATCTGTTCAACATCAGTCTGTTCAGCGCCGACTACAAGGAAAACGACCAGGTCTACCGCGGCGATTTCAAGATTCCCTTCAATCTTGAGGGCATCACCTCCGGGTATTTCAAGTCCGGCGGCGAGTTCAGGTACAACTATCACACGAACGCCCAGGGTACTCCCTACGCGGGAATGCATGCTGGTTCACCGATTACCAACGCGATGGTGAGTCTGATCATGCAACACTATCCTGTCAGACTCGATTCTGCCAAAGGGGAATTTCCCGGCACGAATTTCACCTCGAACGACTCGAAACTCACCGATTCATTCCTTGATAACCGGTTCGGGTCCGTCCTCTGGGCCAGTGATCCGTCGATCTTGAATGGCATTACGACACTCCTGAGCAATACGCCGTCGATCAATGCGGTCAACAGCAGCGGGTCCAATGCCGGCGGCTGGTTTGAATCACCGTATCAGTATTTGCCGAACCAGTACAAATATGTTGAGCGGTACTATGCCGGCTACGCGATGGGCGAATTCAACGCACTCCAGAACGTGTCGGTGGTGGGAGGCGTTCGATGGGAAGAAGTCAAGGGATACTTCGATGCGTTCAATCTCGCCGACGGCCGCGATGCCACCCATCAGGCGGTCGACACAGTGTTTGCCCATCCAACAAACCGCTATCTGCTCCCCATGGTGCAGGCAAAATGGAGCTTCGCGGATTGGGCCGACGTCCGGTACTCTTTCACGAAGACCCTTGCCCGCCCCGATTACTCCCAGTTATCGCCGCACTTCAACATGGACTATACGCAGTTCAATGTCTGGGCCGGCAACCCGCACTTGGTCCCCGCCCAGGCCACCAATCACGACATCTTCTTCACGTTCCACAACAACGAGATAGGGCTCATCTCGCTGGGTGCTTTCTACAAAGAAGTCAAAGACTTCACGTTCTACACGCAGTACTCCCTGCATGCGACCGCCCCGCCAGGGCTGGATTCCATCGGCTCCTTTGTTGTGCACACGGGCAGCGGAGTCATCAGTCCCAAGGATGGTGCCCAATTGTACACTTATATGAATAGCCAGTATAAGGCCTACATCCGTGGGCTCGAGGCAGATATCCAGACAAGGCTGTGGTACTTGCCTCAGCCGCTCGATGGGATCTTGATCGGGATCAACTACACACATATTTCGTCGGGTGCGACATATCCCTGGAGAAACGATAGGACCCTCATCCTTCCTCCGGATCCTCAGCACCCGCGCGGCTCCACCAAAGTCGTCACGATTGACAGCACGCGATCAGGACGCCTGATCAATCAGCCCAACGACGTACTAAATGCGTACCTCGGGTACGACTACCAGGGCTTTTCCGGCCGCTTGTCCTTCCTGTTCCAGGGAAATTCTGTGAGCACCATCGGGGCGTTTGCTGAACAGGACGGCTTCACGAAGGACTATTTCCGCATTGATGCGTCGGTGCGCCAGCGTCTTCCCTGGACCGGATTCCAGCTGTTCCTGGACGTCACCAACCTCAACAACCGGAGCAACGAGGCCGCGCAGGCGTCGATCGGCGGATTCACATCGCAGCAATATTACGGCCTCACAGCGAACCTCGGGGTGAGGTACACGATGTAGGCAATGATTCCTAGGACGAATCACATATCATCTCAGCGGAGGTGTCAAATGAAGAAATGTATTTACGCGATGGTCATGTTCACCCTTCTTTTGCCCGCTCTGATCTATGCCCAGACGGACACGGTAGACGTCCCGGACTTTTTTGACCCGACAGGGGGCGAAGGAAGCCTGAACAATGCCGTTTCGGCCAAGATCACTGACGGGACTCTTTCGAACACGGTGTTTCGATTGAAGTTGTACGGCCTCTACGTTCTCAGCTCCACGATCACCGTGCCTGCGGGGAAAACCCTTTATCTTGTTGCTCCTGACCCCGGAACATCGCAAACGACGGCGCCGCCGATGATCTGCTGGACGTCGAGCAGCGGCATCAACACGACGTACAACTTCGATTGCTTCGGTGACGTTTACATGAAGAACATCTGGCTGTTGTATGCTACGACCCAGACGGATGGGATCGGCACGCAGGTCGGATCGGCACTGGAGATCGATCAGGATACCACCGACAACCTCAACAGGGGGACATTCCAAAATGTCATCTTCGATTACGCCCCGATCTCGAATAGCGGTGGATCGGTGACGGTCTCGGCAGCTCATGCGCGGCTTTCCTTTGAGAACTGCTACTTCCGGAACAACACCGATACGCATTTCCGGTACTACGGACGGGCCGTGTCATACCCCTACAACACATCGGGCTGGCATATCGACTCCGTCTCGTTTGTCAATACCACCTTCGCGAACATCGGATACGTGTTCATGCAAGAGGGAGCAGAGTATGCTGACTACGTAAAGTTCAACCACTGCACGTTCCTCAATACGGTGATGTATACGTTCGAATCCGGGTGGTGGCACTATCTTACCGTCACGAACTCCATTTTCGTAAACGCGTACATGTTCGGCTACATTCCAGCGTCGGACGGCACCACGCCCGTTGGCGGGACAGTGAACATCGACACCATTGGCACGACGAACTTCAATTTCACCGTCCCCTTCACCGAGTCCCAACGACACGTTCTCTTTGCCAATAACAGCTACGGATTCGATACGTGGCTCAAGAACTACATGGCGCCCTACGATGCGACAACGAATCCCACCGGAGGCAACACCTACAGCAATCGTGTCTATGCATTATATCCCGATAGCGTACCCCGGCCGCAGCCCATCATGAGTGCCAAGACGATGGCCTTCTTCCAGAACAAGACCACCTGGCCGTACATCTCGATGGCCAACATCCACGACTCCACGAACCCGGGGTTCCTGATTCCGCCGACAAACCAGGTGGGGATACAAAGCTTCCTCCTGCGCAAGTGGACGGACAACTCGGACACGACGTGGGCGTTTGACCCCCATTCGGACGTCAATCAGATCTGGCCGGTGAATGAGCAGATGCGGTACTCCAACTCGACATTGAAGACAGCGGCCATGGGCGGCTATCCGCTCGGAGATCTGTACCGCTGGTGGAACAACATCCCAGCCACATACTCGGGGTGGAAGGCGCAGCAGGGGGCGGAGGATACACAGATCCAGAGCTATCTGGACAATGGCATCACCGGCGTGCCGACGCAATCCACATCCCCGGCCAGTTTTGCTCTAAGTCAGAATTATCCCAACCCGTTCAATCCCGTGACGACAATCGAGTTCTCGCTTGCGAAGGCGGGGGCGGCATCGCTCAAGGTGTACGATATCCTTGGTCGCGAAATCGCCACGCTGGTCGACGGCGTGCAGACGGCAGGGCAGCATTCGGTGACGTTCAATGCAACCAACCTTGCCAGCGGCGTGTATTTCTACACACTGCAAGCGGGCGCCAATTCTCTCACGAAGAAACTCCTTCTCATGAAGTAACCATCGACCGTGCTGGTCCCGGAAACGGGATCAGCACGGTGCCACGTTGTCTGTGGGGGGTGAACGGTTTCAGGTCGGTTGAAACATCCACTACGATCGGCCACATGTCGAAGAAGGTCCCGGAAGGAGGTGATTCGCTCTGAAGTTCGATTTCTCGAAGAGCTTGAAGCAGCATCCGCAACTTCCAGAACTCCATCAACAAATATGAGCGGAGGTCTTATGAGTAAGTTCTTCTCTCTTGCTGTACTGGGAGCACTCTTCCTCTTCCTGGCGGTGACCCCCACGGTCGCCCAGGAAGTCGTATTCTCTCCCGGACCGACCCCGACGCCGTCGTCGGGCGCCTCAAACGGTGGCTTTGCCTGGCTGGATATCAACGGAGACGGCTTGCAGGACGTCTTCATCCCACCAAACAATGTGCTGCTGAACCACTTGACCTATTTCACGCAGATCTCCTCAACGGCGACAGCAGCGTTGACGGGGAATGTGAACTCTGTCGGCGCGCTCTTCGCTGATTTCAATGGCGATGGACTGCCCGATATCTTTTCGACGAACAACGGCGCTCCCGCAACCGGTCTCTTTTATGACAGCGCGGGAGTGTATGTCTACGCGAATCCCGCCGGGGATCTGCCGAAGGCGGGGGTGGACGGTGAAGTGTTCCAGGGGGCGGCGGCAGGACCAATCGATCATACGAATTACCTGAGCCTCGCATGGCCGGGAAGCTTCTCGAACATCGCGAGCAGCACTGCACCATGGTCCGTCGGAGGCATCTGGCTCCTGAAAGGGGGACCGACCGGGTACACCAATATCGGCAACGGCGCGACGGCGGGAAATCTCGCCATCGATACGGCCAAGTCCTATGAATCCTGGGATGTGCATTTCCTTGATGCCAATAATGATGGCTACCAGGATCTGTTCATGCCGAGCTTCCGGAATGGATATTCGATCATCGATACAGGGACATCGGCTGCCCGAAAGGGTTGCGTTCTGTTCCTGAACGATGGGACCGGCAAGTTCGTTGTCCCGACTTCCCCATCGTACTACCGCATCGATTCCATTGTGAAGAGCGCAAATGGCTCGCGCGACAGCGTCACGTATGCCAGTGCAAACCCCGACACCGGGATTGTGGTTGACGACACGGTACGCCACTTCGCAGCAATCGGCAGCCAATGGGGCGATCTGAACAACGATGGAAACGTCGATCTCATCCTGACAGGGCTGGCGGCCGGTGACAACCGGACCTACAACGGCACTCGTCAGCAGATTGTCGTCCTGTACGGAAAAGGCGACGGCACGTTCACGGACAAGTGGAACGGCGTGAGCTACGTGGCTTCCGGCTTGCCGGTTTCCGGCAGTATTCGTGCATGGGACATCGGCGACTACAACAACGATGGTATCCCGGATGTCTATGCAAGCACGACGTTCGGTACGACACGCTTGTTCCGCGGCAACGGCAATGGAACGTATACTGAGGTGACGAATCAGGATTACGTTGCGACTGCCGGAGGCGGACGGGCAGGCGGATTTGTCGACTTCAACAACGATGGCTTCCTGGATATCTACAACTACACCGGCCTGAACTCGGTGTTGCAGAAGAACAGTGGCAACTCGAACAACTGGATCGCCTTCACCCCGGTAGGCACCGGTAACAACTTGAACGCCATCGGTGCCCGCTTCACGGTGTACGCACAAAACGGTACCCTCGTCCAGACCCGCTGGATCCGGGCAGAGGCCGGCTCGGCAGGCCACGGTGAAATGAGGGCGCTCTTTGGACTCGGCATCAACACCTCCATCGACAGCGTTGTCGTATCGTGGCCTGACGGCAATCATGCAAGCTATACGGGACTTGCCGTCAATAAGTACTGGACGATCAAGGAAGGGTCGACTGTTCCGAACATGCCGACACTTGAGTCTCCTGCCAATGGAACGACTGACGTCGCGACGGCGGACACGTTGAAATGGGATGCAGCGACGGGTGCCGCGGGATACACGGTCCAGGTTTCCATGGATCCCACGTTCGCGAACAAGAAGCTGATGGCAGTCAATGCCACCGTTGCCGGCACCAGTTATGCCTTCACCCTCGGTCCCGCGACGAAGTACTATTGGCGTGTTGCGGCGATGAACGGGGGTTTCGCCAGCGACTTCACCGCAGCCGACAACTTCACGACGGCGGGCGCCGCAGCGGCGACAGTGCCTACGATCATCGTGCCTTCGTCCATCTCCAATGTTCTGAAGAACACGATCAATAATTACAACGCGGCTCCCGTGCTCATGTTTGTCCTCCCGGCCGGGAAGACCCTGGCGTA
>DATJPR010000197.1:0-45087 GCA_035506295.1 Bacteroidota bacterium
CCCGAGACTGGCGTTCGACTTGATGCGCCTGCCGAATTCGGAGAACGTCATCCCGATGACTTTGCTCGCGACGCCGAGCAGCGTGATATCGTCCATGAATGCGGTGATGCCGTCAGAAAGTTGACCGAGGAGCTTGGCGTGTGCGCCGGTGCTTGTATCTGTGCCCACGACTTGCGCGGAATGTGTGTCGAAGCCGCCAAGATTGACCACGTAGAGTCTTGTCCTCAGCCCGCCGGCAATCAATTGCGCGACAATACGAAGCTGGTCGGCCAGCGGGTTTGTGCCCTTCGCCGGATACTTCGTCGAAAGATTCGTCGCTTTGCCTGCGGCCGTTTTGATGGAAGATCCGTACGCCTGCGCCTGCTGGGCGACCTCGCGCACGAACGTCAGCTCGTGCCCGGCGGGAGTTGCCGGGGGAGCGTCGGAACCTCCGGGGAGAATATAGGACGAGTTCGGGTTCGTGATAGCCAGACCCATCGACACCGAATCGCCGTCCAGCGCGGGAGTGACTGCCGAACCGATTTGTATGCCGAGCGGGTCCGGTGCAGTGGTGGAAGGATAGCCACCCGGGTAGCCGGGGAATTCCTGCTCAAGATAGCGGCCCAACCATCCCGTGTCGAGGATCTGATTGTAGTCGGCACCCGTGAGCCAGATGTCCGTGGCGCGGAAATGCGAGAAGTTCGGGTTCGGATATGAGACGCCCTGAATGACCGTCAGTTGACCGGCGCCATAAAGCCCCTGGAACCCGGTCATCGCAGGATGGAGGCCGGTCGCGGCCGTAAGCTGCAGGACCTTGGTTTGATCGACGACGATGTTCGACCGCGCAGCCATCAACTGAGGATATTGATCGAGAGGGATGACCATGTTCAGCCCGTCATTGCCGCCGATCAGCTGGACAAGCACCAGCACCCTGTCGACATCGGCCGCCGAGAGAAGCGCATCGAGGAGAGGCGTCCGGCCATACGCCTTCACCGTGAACCCTCCGAGCATGAACGACACGGTGCCGGCGGACAGCGTGTGCTGCAGGAAATCCCGACGATTCATGTTCCCCCCTTACAACAATTGAAATTCCGGCATGGACATCATGAACGAGTACAGAGCGGTCAGCTTGTTCTTGACCGCGTTGATCTTCGTGGAGTTGCTCGGGTCGGCAAGGTACGTCGTCCATTCGGACGTCCATTCATAGTCGGGCAGGCCGGGCAGAAGCGTGTTCTTCAGGAAGGCGATCTGCGTGTCGGTGAGATCTATCGCCATGAGCAGCTGAGCGGACTCGCTGACGATGATGTTGGGATCGTTGGGATTGGAAATGGTGGTCTGGACGAAGCGAATCGGGTCGATCGCGACCTTGGAGATCCCGTTGGAGTATCCCCTTCCGGCAAGCAGGGCGGATGCATTCCCGCGCTTCGGCAACGTGTCGGTATTGATCCAGAGTTCATAGAATTCCGGAGTCTGATAATACGCCTCCCACCCCGCGACGTTCGGTGGGTCTCCCGGGTTCTGATCCATCGCAGTGGCCGTGGAGGTGATGTAGTTCAGCATCGAGTACCGTTGTGCGATGTCTGTCGGCAGCAAAATCGAGAATAGTCTGAAGATCCCCGCGAGATGGTCGATCGGGCTTTTGATCATGCAACCGCGATTGACAGGATCGAAGAAGTGTGCGCTGCCGATCAGTGTCTTCAGGGCGGGAAGGATGTCGTAGTTGTTGCTCCGGACCAGGTCCGCCATGGGACCGATGACATTCGCCTCGGTGGTGTCGTCGATGACGTAGTAGACGAACCAGCGGTACAGTTCCCTGCAGAGCGACCTGGCGGTTTCTGATTGCGCAAAGATCATATCCATGAGAGCGCCGAGCTCGCGAGGTCCATCCGCCGCGGTGCTTCCACCGGTGATGACCGTGTTCTGGTATCGCGCGCTGAACTGCTTGTTGGTCGGGTCGTGGTTCGTCGCGACGAACGTGGATGTCGGCGACGGCCCGACTGTCCCGTCGGCGTTCTGGAAGTCCTTCCATCCTGTCAAAACATGGGCGGCCGCCTGGACATCGGCCTCGGTATAGTAGGTGTAGTCACCCGGGGAGACCTCAGGCCCTTTACCAATGGTGAACAGTTCTTGGAGCTCCCTCCCGTAGTTCTCATTCGGAGCCTTCTTGGTGTTGGTGTTGCCATTGAGGTACCGGAGCATCGCCCCGTCGATCGAGATCTGTGTGGTGAGAGACTTGAAATTCCCCAGCGCGTTCGAGCGGAGAAGCGCAAGATAGTAATATGAGAAGCGCGGATCGCCGACCGTCGAGACTTCTGTCGAATAGTGATTGTGCCAGAACAGCACCATCTTTTCTCTGATGGAGAGTTTCTGGTTGACGATCAGGTCCATCCACCAGGATTTCAGGGAGGTGGTTCGCAACCCGACGGGGTTCGTTGTCGCTCCCGTCGCCTCGTATACCCCGTTCACCCAGGTCTGGCCGACGGCGGCGACGGTGTCCCTGGCGTCGTAGATCAACGGCTGCGACGGTTCATCCGTGGGCGTCGCAAACAATGCATTGAGGGTGGTGGTCAGCCCGTTCGCGACGGCGTTCTTGACGTCGGCGGGGGCGGGACCGAACATGGTCCGTCGCAAAAGATGCAGCGCTTCCGCGGTGCCGAATGTTCCGGTGTACTGCTCGAGACCGGCAGTCGTGCGCTGGACTTTGGGAAGTTGTTTGTTGGCGAAGGGATTGTCACCAGGATCAGCAGCAGCGGGTTCGGGAGCCACTGCATCGAGCAACGGTCCCGCAAGCGTTGAGAACAACGAGCGTCGTTCCATGAATCCCCCCAAGTTTTGATTTCACCCCTTCGCTCCCCTGAACCCGAGGTGGAAATCGAATGGATTTGATCGTATATTCATCTCGTTTTTGTCTTGTCCATGTGTTCTTCCATCATTTGGTGCCACTGAAGGAGAAGTCCATGAAGCGAACGCTGTTTGCCGGGAGTACGATCCTGGCATGTGCCCTGCTGTTGGCGGGCTGCGGAAAGTCCGAGGCTGAGAAGGCCGCCGAATCCGAGCTCAATGCCAAGATCATGAAGGCCCACGAGGATCAAATGGCCATGGCAGGCCAGCTCGACGAACTCCTCACGAAAGTCGAGGCCGCAATTGCTGAACACGATTCCCTGGCAAAAGTGTTCCCAAAGCAGATGGCTGACAAATCATCGGCCGACTTGATTTCGTCAAAAGACAAACTCTCTGCTGCAAAAGACGGCATGGAATCGTGGATGTCCTCGCATGAGCCCTACAATCCGGGCATTAAGCACGATCTCGCGATGCAGCAGCTCACCCAAGACCTGGACCTCGTTACCCAGGTGGGGAAACAGATGACCGATGCGATGGATGCCGCCCGGACCGCCCTCGACATGCATTCCAAGGGAGTTGCCGAGCTCGCGACACCCGCCAAAGCGAAAAAGAAATAGCGATCCCGGCATTTCCCCGGTGAAACCCATGGCTCGGTTCCGACTTTTCCTCGAATATGACGGTACGCGCTATTCTGGCTGGCAAATTCAGAAGAATGCGAGAACCATCCAGGGAGAGTTGATTCGGGTCATGCGTGACGTCTTCAAGACCCCCGACATAGAACTGCAGGGAGCGGGACGGACAGACGCCGGCGTCCATGCCAATGGTCAGGTCGCCCACCTCGAAGTCCAGACGATGCTCGCGCCGGAAATCATCCGGATGAAGGTAAACGACCTGCTCCCTCCGGACATCAACATTATAGATGTCGAGAAAGCCAGACCCGATTTTCACGCAAGGCACGATGCGATCGAAAGGCGGTATGTCTATCGCATCTCGCGGCGACGGACGGCCTTCGGCAAACGTTTTGTCTGGTGGGTGAAGGATCCGCTCGACGTCAATGCCATGAGGAAAGCCGCCGCCCATTGCACCGGGATGAAGGATTGGCGGGCGTTTACCGACGCCGACCCGGAGGAAACGTCCACGACAGCGCTGATCTCCTCCCTGACCATCGACGAGGACCGGGAGACGATCACCATCCGGATCGCGGGCTCACACTTCCTCTGGAAACTGGTCCGGCGTATTGTCGGTGTCCTTGTCGAAGTGGGCAGGGGCGCACTGCCGGTCGAAAACGTGGAAGGCATTTTCTCGGACCAGACCGATTACATCGCCCATCACACGGCTCCTCCCTCCGGACTGTTCCTTGATTCCGTGCTCTATCAAGAGGATCATCGAAACGCGCCGCCGCCGGCACATCGGCCGCGAAAGAACCACCATCCCGAACGAAAGCATCATCGTGGCAGATAACAAAATCATTTTTTCGATGGTCGGCGTGGGGAAGGTCTATCCCCCCAACAGACAGGTCCTCAAGGATATCTACCTTTCCTTTTTCTACGGCGCGAAGATCGGCGTCCTCGGTCTCAATGGCGCAGGGAAGAGTTCGCTGCTGAGAATTATCGCGGGGATCGACAAGGATTATCTCGGCGAGATCAGCGTACAAAAGGGGATCACGTTCGGATATCTTCCTCAGGAGCCACAACTGGATCCGGCAAGGACGGTGAAGGAAATCGTCGAGGAAGGCGTGCACGAGACCGTCAATCTGCTGAAGAAATACGAAGCCGTAAGCGCAAAGCTCGGCGAACCCGACGCCGATTTCGATACTCTTCTGGAAGAGCAGTCGAAGCTCCAGGAGGAGATCGACCATAAGCATGCCTGGGACCTTGACAGCAAGCTTGAACAGGCGATGGACGCGCTGCGCTGCCCGTCCGGCGAGACTTCCGTGACGGTACTCTCAGGCGGAGAACGGCGGCGCGTGGCGTTATGCCGCCTTCTGCTGCAGGAGCCGGATGTCCTCCTGCTCGACGAGCCGACAAACCATCTGGACGCAGAATCGGTCGCGTGGCTCGAGCAGCATCTCGCGCGCTATGCGGGCACCGTTCTCGCCGTCACCCATGACCGCTACTTCCTGGACAATGTCGCGGGATGGATCCTCGAGCTGGACCGTGGCGAAGGGATTCCGTTCGAAGGGAACTATTCCTCCTGGCTCGAACAGAAGAGCGCCCGCCTCGCGGTTGAAGAGAAGCATGAATCCAAACGACAGAAGACGCTTGCACGGGAGCTTGAGTGGGTCCGGCTCAACCCGAAAGGACGCCACGCGAAAAGCAAGGCAAGAATCGCGGCGTATGAACAGATGCTCGCAGACGAATCAGAAAAGCGCAATGAGGAATTGGAGATCTATATCCCTCCCGGACCGCGTCTCGGCAATCTCGTGATCAGCGCCGATCATGTCGCCAAAGCGTATGACGATCTCTTGCTGTACGACGACATGAATTTTGCTCTCCCTCCGGGCGGGATCATCGGCGTGATTGGTCCGAACGGCGCCGGCAAGACCACGCTGTTTCGCATGATCACCGGACAGGAAAAGCCGGACAACGGCGCCTTCCGGATCGGCGAGACCGTCAAGCTTGGCTATGTGGACCAGAACCGTCCGCTGGATCCCGAGAAATCCATCTGGCAGGAGATCTCCGGCGGCGAGGACGTGATCACGCTCGGGCACCGGGAAGTGAATTCACGCTCCTATGTCGCGCGGTTCAACTTCAGCGGCACCGACCAGCAGAAGAAGGTCGGGGTCCTCTCGGGTGGCGAGCGCAACAGGGTCCATCTCGCCAAGGTCCTTCGCGCAGAAGCGAATGTCCTGCTGCTGGACGAACCGACGAACGACCTCGACGTGAACACCCTTCGGGCCCTCGAAGAAGCACTGTCGAATTTTGCCGGCTGTGCGGTGGTCATCTCCCATGACCGCTGGTTCCTCGACAGAATCGCGACGCACATCCTCGCCTTCGAAGGGGACAGCAAAGTCGTGTGGTACGATGGCAACTACTCGGAATATGAGGCGGACCGGCGAAAGAGGCTCGGGATCGAAGCGGACACGCCGCACCGGATCCGGTATCGTTCGTTGAAGAGGGAATGAGACCCCGGGTGGGGAATCACCAACAACGTTGGGATGACGACATTGGCGACACTGTTCAGCCGTGGATTTCGAAGCGCCGCAGCCTGCCTTGCGGCATCGCTGGTCGCTCTCACCTTCACCTGGGCGCAGAAGCCCATCGTTGACCGCATTGATCCACCGAACTGGTGGATCGGGATGAAGCTCGATTCCCTCCGACTCCTTCTGTACGGCGACCATCTCGACCACACCGTCGCCTCGTCACTCGGAGACGGCTTGACCGTGCGCAGGACGATTCCTGCGGCCTCCCCCCATTATCTCTTCGTCGACGTCATCGTGCGCGTTTCAGCGAATTCACGCACCCCGACTCTTGTCCTTGCCCGGGGGAAGGATTCCATACACGTCTCTTTCCCGCTGTTCGCCCGCGAACACTCGCCGTCACGGTACCAGGGGTTTTCGCCCGGCGACGTGCTGTACCTTCTGACGCCCGATCGGTTCTGCAACGGCGATCCATCGAATGATTCGGTCCCGGGAATGCTCGAAGGGGTGCATCGCGATCAAGCCTTCGGGCGCCATGGAGGTGACATCGCAGGGATCCTCAAGCATCTCGGGTACTTTTCGGCGCTGGGCGTCACCGCACTATGGATCAATCCGCTCATCGAAAACAACAACCCCTGGCAAAGCTATCACGGGTATGCGGCGACCGACCTTTACCGGATCGACCCTCGCTTCGGCACCAACGCGTTGTACCGCGAACTTGTCCGTGAAGCACATGCGCGCGGCATCAAGATCATTCTCGACCATGTGGCGAACCACATCAGCATCAATCATCCGTGGATGCACGACCTGCCGACATCCACCTGGATCAACGGCTCGATCGCTTCGCATGACTATTCCCATCACGCGAAAAGCGCGCTCTTCGATCCACACTTCGACAGCTCCACGGTGCGCAACCTCCTCGACGGCTGGTTTGTGAACGAGATGCCGGATCTGAACCAGAACGATCCTTCACTCGCCGCGTATCTGATCCAGAACACCATCTGGTGGATCGAGAGCACCGGCCTCGACGGGATCCGGGAAGACACTTATCCGTATGTCGAGCCGGGGTTCTGGCCCAAATGGTGCGGGGCGATCTTAAATGAATATCCGACGCTGAACATCTTCGGAGAGGTGTGGATCGGAGAACCCGCGTTCCTGGCCCCCTTCCAGAAGGGCAGCACGCTGTCGCGCCGCATCAATCCGGTCCTTCCTGCCGTCACGGATTTTGCATTGTACGACGAGATCAACCGCGTCTTCGGCGATCATCAGAATATCTACCGGATCTACGAATGTCTGTCGAAGGACTACCTGTACGCGAATGCAAACAACCTGGTCACGTTCGTCGACAATCACGACGTGCGGCGGGTGCTCGCCGAGATGCGTGGAGACACCGCGCGCGTGGAGCTGGCGTTGACGCTTTTGTTGACGACGCGGGGAATTCCGGCGCTGTACTATGGGACGGAGATCGGCATCTGGGGCGGCAACAACGACGGTTTGGTGCGTGCTGATTTTCCGGGTGGGTTTGCGGGCGACAGCAGTGATTGTTTCACGGAGGCGGGAAGAACGGCGGCACAGCAGGCTCTATTCAACGTCGTGCGGCGCCTCGTGCACCTCCGCACTTCTCATCCGGCCCTGGCGACAGGGCGGCTTGTGCAATTCATGCCGTCAGACGATGTCTATTGCTACGTCCGCCGGTCGGACAACGAGCAGATCTTCGTCGCCATCAACTCCGGTTCGCAGGAGCGGACCGTGGACCTCTCGAAGATCATGCACACCGCATATCCGCCGCTGTTCTCGAGGGACCTCATGGACGATCGCGAGCTTCCGCGATCCTCCACCATCCTGGTCGGCCCTCTGGCGGCAAAGATCCTTCTGCTTACTCCCGCCGCGAAATAATCGATCAGTGCATCACAACAGGAACCGCTTCAGTCCTGGCTGAATTCGACGCCCTCTCCGTCTTCGATGGTGCTCCATAGAGATTGGGGAGAAGGAAGAAGATCAGGAAGACTTCGATCAGGATGATGCGTCGCATGTTCGTTGCCTGTCTTGGTTGAGGGGGATGCAGAGCAGTACGGGTGCAAGCGACGTGCCACAGACGGGGTGTGAGGGGCATCAATAGGCTTTTCTTGAAAATCTTATGAATGAACTGAAATGTTTCAACTGCCGCTCCAAGAGCGGAAATATTTTCCGGATTCGTTCTTACCTTCCGGCCTGCATGAGCGTGTGTTGAGGATCACATGCGATGGACGGGCTCGCGGAGATTTGGAGAGTCTGAGAGGGTGAGTCTGGAGAGAACGGGTCGGCTAGAACGAGAACTTGATTCTCCCGAAGACGGCGGTTCCTTCGCCGCCGAATTCGGTGAGTGGCGCGCCGCTGAAAGCAAGAGCAAGGAACATCATATCGATGTTGGTTGCCGCGGACCATGTCACGGACGGCACCGCAACGAATGAGCCATCGACCGGATTCACGAGGGTGAACACGGACGCCCGGACAAGCGGGGAGACGTCACAGGAGAACTCCTGATAGATCGACCACCGCGCCGGAGAAAGCAGGCCGAGGATTTGAGCGAGCGGACGCGTGAGCGAAGCATTCTTGACCACGCCTTCTGAATTGTAGAGGACTTCCGTGTGTATGTAGAAGGAATTCGGAAAGGTATAGTCACCCGACACCGCGCCCGAGACCATCACGCGGTGCGAGCCGAGCACGATGGCAGCATCGGGGACCTTTGACGCAAGGACCTCTCCCCGGAATCCTCCCCCCAGGATATCGCCCGCCCAACCCGCGCCCGCGAACCAACGACCATCTCGATCTCCCCCCAGAATATGGAAGTCGTAGTCCCATTCGTTGAAGGTAAGTTGAGAGGCGGTAATCGGTGGAGAAGCGGCGGATCCAGGCTTGACCACGAGTTCGATCTTGGAAACGACGCCGGTGTAGTACTGGAGCCGTACGGCATCCGTTGCCGGCCGTTCTTCATAGTCGAAATCGAGCACGGAGAGCGGATTGAACACATCCATGGGGTTCCAGACGAGATTTGTTCCCCAGGCAATACGCTGACGGCCGGCGGTGAACTGCCATTTCCCCGGCGTCCAGTTCAGATAGAGCCTGTCCGCCTCAAGATATGCGACCGTTTGTTTTCCGGCCCAGAGCGTCGAGCCAAGCGGGCCGAATCCGGCATCGGACTTCAGGTTGTCTGCAAACCCGGGGGTGTTCTCGACCGAGTTGCCGTAGTACACCCTCCCGCGGAGCTGAAGGACGCCACTAAATTGGTTCCACGGATACCATGCTGTGTTGAGTCGGGCGTGGATCAGATTGTCCCATGCGGTGGGCGCAGAGGAGGATTCAGTTCTGCTGAATAAATCCTTCACATAGCCGCCCACTTCCGTTGTACCGGTCTGGCCAAAGGCACCGGGGGGAGCCAGGGAGAGAACGAGGATGATCCAGGCTTTCATTACCGGCGAGGGGTATTGGCAATGTCTGCTTTAATCCTGCCGTCTTCGAGTGTGACAATGCGGTGCGCATGCTGGATAACTCGAGGATCGTGCGTGGAAAACAGAAACGTCATTGCGAGATCGTGGTTCAAATGTTCCATCAGATCCAGGAGACCCATGGCCGACTGCGAATCGAGATTCGCCGTCGGCTCGTCTGCAAGGACGAACGAAGGATGGGAGGCCAGGGCCCGTGCCACTGCCACGCGCTGTTGTTGACCGCCCGACAATTCGGAGGGGCGATTATGGGCACGATCGGCGAGGCCAACAGCCTGAAGAAGCTCGCGCGTCCGCGCCTCCCGGTCGGCTTTCGGTATTCCCTGAAGCAGCATGATGAATTCGACGTTCTCGCTTGCCGTAAGGACGGGGATGAGGTTGTATGCCTGGAAGACGAAACCGACATGGTGGAGCCTGAAATCGATCAGCTCGTCGGTTTTCATCCTGGAAATGTCGACGCCGTCGATCACCACAGTGCCTTCCGTCGGCACATCCAGGCCACCGATGACATTCAGCAGAGTGGTCTTCCCGGATCCCGATGGACCGACGATTGCTGTAAACTCTCCCCTCGCGATGTCAAGGGTGACTCCGCCCAGCGCGTACACGGGAACCGCCGAGTGGTTATAGACTTTTGTTATTCCCGAAACGCTGATGATGGCCATTCGTTCAATACTCCGCTATCGCCGACGCCGGCTTCAGATGCACGGCCTTGAGCGCAGGGTAGATCGCCGCGGCGCAAGCAACGACCACCACCATCAAGGCCAACGTAGGATACAACGACGCGTGAACAGCAGGATACAACATGCTGCTGATGCCATATTGGGACAGTCCATCCGAAAACCACGCGAGGCTGATTCCCCTGCGGGCGGCGAGTGTAACGGCTCCCGCTCCGAGAAGCGATCCTGCGATGCCTCCGGTCAACGAAAGAAAGAGTGTTTCAAGAACCACCATCATGAAGATCCGTCGTCGCTTCATCCCCACCGCCATGAGGACGCCGAACTCGCGCGTTCGGTCAAGGACCGACATGAGCATGGTGTTCGTGATGCCGAACAGTAATGCGAAGAGGATGACTCCCAGGAAGATCGCCATGGTGACGTCGCCGCTTTGCACGGTCAACTTCAGTTCCGGCGCGAGGCTCATCCAGGTCTGCACGTCCAGTTGAGGGAAGCCTTGCGTGATCTCTCGCTCCACGGCCATCAGACTGTCGTTCGACGCCAGGCGGACGGCGATCTCGTGGATCAGGTGATGGCCCGTCAGCGCATCGAGGTCGCCCTGCCGTACGAAGACCGTAACGCCGTCGAAAGTATTGGCTTCCGTATCGAAAATACCCGCAATGCGAAACGCGCCGTACACTATGATGCCGTCGATATTCTGGAATGCCAGGATGATTTTCCCACCCATCCTGAGGTCCAGCTTCTCCGCGAGCTTCCGTCCGATGAGAATCGGCTGTCGTTCGGTCGTGGAGAAGAATGATCCCTCAACGATACGGTGCGAGATCGACGAGACCGTCATCTCATCGCCGGGAATGATGCCGATGATTGTGACGCCCTGGCTGGAGGTTGCCGAGGATCCCATCGCGTCAATCACCGTACGGCCGGAAACCCCCGCAACCCCCGGGATGGCCCTGAGTTCCTGGAGAGCGGCATCCGGGTTCGGGATTGCCATGCCGATCAGGCGTTCTGCCCTGAAGCCCTTCGCATGGAGCTGGATGTGGCCGTACTGCCTGTCGATGGCGGAACTGACCGACGTGTCATACATCCCTGTAAAGATCCCGACCGCGAACAGGCCGCCCCAGAGGCCCACGGCGATTGCGGCGATCATAATGACGCTGCGGCGCTTGCTACGCCAGACATTTTTCCAGGCGACCATCGTGAGCATTACCGTCCTGCCTCCGTGGCAACTCCTTTCCAGAACAGCCTATCGTCGCATGGCGCGGACCGGGTCGAGCGACCGCAGGACCATGATCGGGTACAGGGCGCTGACGGCACCGAGAAGGAAGACCGACAATCCCTGAAGAAGGAACACCGCCGGATCGGTGCTCACCGGGAGAATTGGTTCCAACCCGTACGCAAGCATTGCCGCTGCATATTCGCCGCCGAGGCGAATCGGGAACCGCGCGAAGTAAGCAATCACCGGGACTGCAGCAAGGATGCCAACGACAGCGCCAAGCATCGAAACCATCAATGCTTCAAGGCTGGTGATGACCATCAGCCGCCACCGTTTCATTCCGACGGCGATGGTCACCCCGAATTCGTGCCGCCGCTCGGCCGTCATCATCATGACCGTTCCGAATATGCCGAAACCGATGACGACGTAGAGAATGAGCAGCATGATGACCATGCCGCCGTCGTCCGCGGCGATCGCCTGGACGAGTTCCGGCATCATCTGGCGCCACGTCATCACTTCCCTGTCAGGGCCGGCGAGCGCGGTGACCGCCCGCGCCGCGGCGGAAAGATCCTCATCCCGGTGGAGAAGGATCGCGACCGACGTGATCCTGTCGGGCGCAGCGAACATCGATTGCATCGTTGACAGGGAGAGGAAGACGCCGGTGTTGTTCATGTCCGGGACGGGGAAATGGACGATCGCGGCTATGGGAAGGATCCCCGCCGCGGTTACGCCCTGGTAGCCCTGTCCGTAGATCACGATGCTGTCCCCGACGTCTGCATCGAGCATCCGTGCCAGCCCTTCGGCAATGATGGCGCCGGCGTTCCAGTGCAGGAGCGGAGTTCCCCGCACGACGCGCGAACCGAGCGCCGTCATGGCGTTTTCACGGAGGGGGTCGATGCCGATGATCGACGACACCCTCGTGGCGTTCCCGCGGGAGATGAGCGCAACGCTTTCCAGTCGCGGCACGACCTCCGCGACGGAGGGAATCTGCGCCGCGGCCGCGATGAGCGCACTGTCATACACCATGGATTCGTCGAGCGAACGCTTCTCCCAGTATCCCCTGCCGTGAATCTGCAGGTGTCCGGTCGAGAAACGCACAGCACTGAAGATCATGTACTCGTGCCCCCCCGTCGCCATGGAAGACATGGCGACCGCGAGCAGCACGGCAAAGACAATGGAGGCGCTCGCGATCACCGTGCGCTTCTTGTTCCTCCAGAGGTTTCGCCACGCCATCCGGAGAAAGATTCCCCCCGGGGATCGACGGATGTCGGAATGCTTCATCGCGATCAGCGCACGCGCTTCATGTTCTGTTCCGAAAAGAAGGATTGATCGTACGTGGTATTGAATCTGATGGTGTGGTATTCCAGGATGGTCCTCTTTCCCTGCTCGCGCACGGGGGTCATCTCCCAATGCGCGGCGATCCGGCGGCCGTCAAATTCGCGAATGTCTCTCCCCACGAAGGTCTTCACCAGCGTGCCGTCCTCGTCGAAGTAGTCGGTCCGAAGTTCGACGTATCCGTCGTGAGAGACCCACATGAGAAGTTTCCCCCACACGACGCTTGCATCGGGCTTCGGCACGAGTTGTATCTTCCAACACAGGGACCCTTCGAAGTCCTCATTGCCGACAACGGTCTGCGTGTAGTCGTCGACGATCGACGATTCGCGGACGAGATCGTCATTCGTAAAATCGGACCCCATCCAGGATTGGAGCATCATCGATGGGGGGATCTTGATGATCCGCTGCACGGACGGGAGCCAATTCCAGACTTCGTTCTTGCGTCTGAGGGTGACGCTGCCGCGATCGCGCGCCGGTTCTGTCACATAGACAAGACTGTAATCAGGCTCCAGCGCCCACACTTTCATGGTGATGGTCCTCGACCATTCAGGTTTCACGATCGTCATCGAAATCTCGGAGACGGTGCTTTTGCCTCGCATCAAGTCATTCGCTTTTCGGACAATTTCGCGGGCATCTTGTGCCGCGGCGGCTGAGGGGAACAGGAGTGTAAGGGCAATCGCCAATCGAATCGTCATGCTTGGGGATCCTCCGGTGCGGCCCGCAGGTTCGTTCGTCGGACCGCCAGGTCACAAAAAAAGCATCCCGCGGCAAATGTCAAGTGCTCTCGTCACCTTCCTTCGTTGACAATGGATGACACCGTCGCTATATTGGGAGCGATTCCTTCCACTATTGTCTCCCACGCTGCGCTTCACGTCATGACTGAGCACGTTGCAGAACCGCGCCACGTCCTTGCCGCCATCACCAGAGCCTGGCGCACGCTGCACCCGGAGGAGATGACCGGGCACCTCCACCCGGAGATCACCATGGCTCTCCCCTCGTTCCAGGGTTCGGTGAGAGGAAGAGAGAAGCTGATCGAGAGCTTCAAGGAATTCTGCACGAACGCCCGCGTGCTCGAATACGAGGAGAAGGACGATTCGCTCGACGTTGTCGGCAATGTCGCCGTCGCGAGCTTCCGGTTTTCGATGGTCTATGAACGCGCAGCATATCGTGCGCGTTCCACAGGCCGAGATCTTTGGGTGTTCGAGCGCCATGGGGACAGATGGATCGCCGTGTGGCGCACGATGTCGGATCTGCAGGAGGAACGCCTCCGCCAACCCTGAGGGGGAAAGAGAGGAATTCACATGGAACAATTGATCCTCGTCATTGGCGCAACGGGCAAGACCGGTTCCGAGCTCGTTCGCCTCCTGTCGGGAAAGAACCTCTCCGTCGTCGCAGCGACCAGAAACCCCGACCTCGCGCGCAAACATCTCCCCGCTGCCGTCCGGGCCGTCCTCTTCAACTATGATCTTCCTGCCACGTTCGCCCCGGCGCTCGACGGCGTGGAAAGGATTTTCCTGATGGCCCGTCCTACGGATCCGCACGCGGACAGGGCCGCGCTTCCGTTTCTCCAGGAGGCGAAGAAGCACGGGGTGAAATTCATCGTCAATCTTTCCGCCATCGGCGTCGAGCGGGTGGATGCGTTCGTCCTCCGCATCCTCGAGCGCTACGTGGAGGATTCGGGCATTCCCTGCACCCATCTTCGTCCCAACTGGTTCATGCAAAACTTCAGTTCTCCGCCCATGGTGAAGGAAATTCAGGCGACAGGTTTGCTGCGCCTTCCGGCGGGGGACGCCTTGATTTCTTTTGTGGATATCCGGGATGTCGCGGCCGTGGCGTGTGAGGTTCTCACCAACCCCCGGCATTCGGGGAAGGCATACACTCTGACGGGGGGTGAAGCGCTGAGTCATTTTCACGTGGCGGAGGCGCTCTCCCGCGCGGCCGGCAAACCCATCGCCTACGAACCGATCAGTGAATCGTCTGCCCGGACTTTGCTGAACACCGCGCACGTTCCGCCCGACATTATCGAGCGATGGATCCAGTTCTACGCAATGGTGCGTGACGGCTTCTGCGCGGAGATCTCCGAAAGCGTCGGCCATATCCTCGGTCGCCAGCCCATTCCCTTCAGTCAGTTCGCGCGTGACAACGCCACCGCCTGGCAGTGAGTCCGGCCAGTCCCGACGTTGTTGTACCGGGTGTTCCGGCTTGATCATGCCGATCGTTCATTGTAGATTAGCGTGTACCTCCGACAGTCTTTCGACCATTCTCGCTAGGTGAGTCCCTTGTGGAATGTCATACGCGGTCGCGCTGCCGTCGTTCATGAGCCCAATGAAGTGCGGATTCTCCGGCTCGTCCGCACCAGAGGAGAGATTTCGCGCATTGAAATCGCAAAATCCGTCAACCTGCACAAAGGGACGATTACTGATCTCGTCGCCAAACTGATTCGCGCAGGATTTCTGGAAGAGACGGGCCAGGTGGCGTCGAGCAACCGGGTGGGCAGGAAGAGAATTCTTCTGCGTTTTCGACCCCTGGCCGGATTGGTCGCCGGCGTCGATATCGGCATGACCCATACAGAAGTCGCCCTGACCGACCTCAATGCGGAAATCCTGCAGCATGATTCCTTTGACCACCCGGTCACAGCATCACCGGCAGAGGTGCTCACGCGCGTCGCCGACACGATCCAGAACCTCCTTGCGGCAGCCAAGCACAAACAATCCACCCTGGTCGGCATCGGCATCGGCGTTCAGGGTGTCGTGGACTGCCGATCAAATACCCTTGTCCTTTCCCACAATAAAAAGAGCTGGGAGGGTGAATCGCTGTCAGCGCAGCTCGAAACGCGGTTTCGCGTTCCCGTGTATGTGGAGAACGACGTCAAGACGATGACCATCGGTGAGTACCTCCTCGGCGCGGCGAAGGGCTCGAAGGATTTCATCCACATCTGGGTTGGCGATGGTCTCGGCGCGGGGATCATGATCAACGGTCATTTGCTCCACGGGATCACGTCGAGCGCGGGCGAGATAGGCTACAACGGACTGGAATCAGAGGCGATGTTTGTCGAGAGATTTCCCCTGACCTTCCATGCCCAGGAGATGTTCGGCGACATCCTCACGGACGCGAACTTCATCGGGAGCTATCGCCGGAAGGCGCCCCAGGCGCCGGAGACGCTTACCGTCGCCGCGATCGCCGAGGCCTCACAACGCGGGGATCCCGTTGCCCGACAGGTCATCGAAGAATACGTCTCAATGCTGAGCCTCCTTTGCATCAGCATGGTGAACACCCTGAACCCCGAGTTGATCCTCATCGGGGGAAAGCTCGCCCAGAGCCTGCCGGAACTCGCGGGGATGCTTCAGGACCGGATACACCGGGATCTTCTCGCCCCGGCGGCCGAGGCCGTGCACGTCAGGACGGCAAAGCACGGCCGGTATGGCGTTACGATGGGCGCCGTCAGTCTCGTTCTCTACGAGCTGTTTGAACCGCTGCATAGCGTCTCGGTGCGCGCCACACAGAAAAAAAGCACGACCATGGCCGAAAAAGTGGAACAGGACTAGGCCGCCTGGCGTTGCACTGGTACGTGTGCTCTTCTCTATTGGCACAGTTTTTCCCTCTCCATATGATCTGCTCGAACCCTGAGTGGTGAGAAAGCCTGCCTCCCCTCCGGCAGGAGTGAACCGAAGCCATTTCCCTTTCGTTGTTCATTAGCTGTGCTGTTGCGTCCCGCCCGGCAGAGTGCCGGGAGGCGCATTCCGTATTGTCGACCCATTCCCCGAGGGGTTGCGCATGCTCACACCACAAGAACGTCGTCTGCAGTTGCTGCTCAGGGTGCTCTCCTTGATTTTCGGGCTGGCGATCTTCGGCTACCTCCTGCCGGCCCTTGGCATCTTCGGACGCGAGGCGCAGCGGTTCTCCGTCAATCTTCCGTTTGTCACCAATTCGGTGGTGAAGATCGGGACGCTTGCGCTTCTGGCCTTCCTCGCTTCCGCGGATGTCCGCCGCTATCGCGTGCTCACGGTGGTCATCATCGCGGGTCATGTGATCTCCGAAGTCGCCGTCGCGGCGGTGCTGCTCTGGGGGGATCTCTCAGAGCCCGTCCAGGGCCTTTCGATTCCCATCACCACTGTCCTGTATGGATCGATGATCGCCGACGGCGTGATCATCATCCTTCTTGTATCGTTTTCCCGATCAGCGGTGCGCGCCGGCTTGAACCTGTTCTATTTCTCCCCCATGCAATTTCGGTCACTCAAGGCCCTCGCCGAGGTCGTGATCACCGACCCCAAACAGCTTGTCCCGCCCGACCAGGTGGCACGGAACGTGGACCGCTACCTTGCCGGGTTTCGCGGGCGGACGAAGTGGATCATGAAGCTCGTCATGACCGGCATGCAACTCTACCCGCTGCTTTCGCTCCATGCCCCGCTCTCGTATATGCAGCGCGACGAACGATACGCCTTTCTCACCCGCCGATTTTACCAGGATGTTACCGCCCGCGTCGCCCCGCCATTCTGGCGAATGATCGTCCAGGGGATGATCAGGATGGCGAAACAGCTTTCGTTCCTCGGGTACTACAATGATGAACGCACCTTTGCATCCGTGGGGTACGTGCGATTCTCCGATCGCACCGGCGTGTCTGAACGCTTCGCGCAATGTCCGCCGCCCGAACGCAAACCGCTTCGCGTCTATCGCCCCGCCGAGATCACGACCGAAACGCTGGAGAGCGATGTCGTGGTCATCGGTTCAGGAGCGGCAGCCTCGATCCTGAGCTACGGTCTCGCGAAGGCCGGAAGACAGGTGCTCATGCTTGAACGGGGAGACTTTGTGGATCCCACCCAGTTCACTGACAATGAAGTCGACATGCTTTCCCGTCTCTACGCGGACGGCGCACTGCAGTTGAGTCAGGATTTTCGGTTCCAGGTTCTCCAGGGGAGCTGTGTCGGCGGGACGACCGTCGTCAACAATGCGGTCTGTTTTGATCTTCCGGATCCCGTGCTGCAGCGGTGGAACGATCCCGCGTCCTTGAACGCCGGACTCGACCCCGACAAACTCGCAGCGTCGTTCGCGGAAGTCCGGAAGTTCGTCGGCGTCGAGAGGCAGAAGCCGGACCAATTGAATCGGGGCGCGAAGTATTTTCTCAAAGGCATAGACGCGATGCAGATCGGACAGGTTCCGAATGACGTCAATGCCGTCGAGGCGAATATCCACTGCTGCCTCGGGTGCGGCTACTGCAACATCGGTTGCCGGTACGGGCGAAAGCTGTCCATGCTCGACACCGTGTTGCCGAATACCCAGGAGGAATTCGGCACAGAGTCGCTGAAGATCGTCTCCGACTGCGAGGCCCTGCGTCTGTATGGATCCGGGGGGAACATCACGCATGTCCGCTGCCGTCTCGGCGAGAACCGCCGCATCGACGTCAAAGGGAAAACCGTGGTCATCGCCGCCGGCGCAATTTCTTCCAGTATGCTCCTTCTCCGCTCCGGCATCGCGGTCTCACGCGCCGGGCGCCGGCTCTCGTTCAACATGGGTTCACCGATGACGGCGGTGTTCGATGAAGTGGTGAACGCCTACGACGGGCTCCAGATTTCCCACTACCTCAGGCTCAACCCGACACGCGGCTACGTTTTCGAGACCTGGTTCAATCCACCCGTGTCTCAGGCGCTCACAATGCCCGGATGGTTTAAAGACCACTTCACCAATATGCAGCGGTACAACCGGATGATGTGTACCGGCGTCCTCGTCGGCACAGAATCCAACGGGCAGGTCCGACGAGCAGGCCTGACAGGACGCGAAGTGGATTTTGATCCCACGCCGGATGATCTCTCCACGCTGGTCGATGGGCTCGTGCTGGCCGGTCAGATATACTTTGCCGCCGGCGCGAAGGCCGTCATCCCCAATACCTTCAAATACTATGAGTTCAAAACGCCGGAGGAACTGCAGAAACTTCCGGACCTCGTCAAGGATGCAAGCGATATCACCCTGGGGACCGGCCACCCGCAAGGGGGCAATGTCATGAGCCAGAACCCGGCTCTCGGGGTGATCAACAACGAGTTTCGGGTCTACGGGTACAACAACCTCTTCCTGTGTGACGCGAGTGTTTTCCCCTCGAGCATCGGCGTGAACCCACAGCTCACAGTCATGTCGCTGGCTCACTACGCTGTTCCCTTCGTCGCATCGAACCATTGACACTTACGAATGGAGCATATGATGAATGCATTCCTCGGAAGGGCGGACAATACGGTGCTCGATTATCTGGCGGTCCTGGCGTTTTACGCCCTCCTGCTGCTGGCGATCCGCCAGGGACAGCCATCGGTGGAGTTGAACTTCAGAAAGACGTATTGGGTCTTGTACACCGGCTGGGCGGTGCTTGTTTTCATTGGGAATTTCCTGTTCTCTCGGATCGGCATTATGAGTTTTCTCCCCTGGTTGAATAACTTCTTGCATACCTTCGTCTGGATCGGGTTCTGCCTCGGATTCCTCTACGCGGGGTGTTATCGGAAGGCACTGTGGCAACAGTTCCTTCTCTTCATGACCTACAGCCTTGTCGTGAAGGCATTTGAGCACGACTTGCTCGGAACCTGGGAACTTGATAACTTCTTCGGCATACCGGGCAATCGAGCGTACATCCTCGGCTGGAGCGTCATGGACGGGCTCTATCCGTTGATCTCGATGGCCGGCCTCCGATTTGTCAGCAGGTTCACCGACGGGATCATCGTCCCATGACCAAGCAGGCGTCAACCATTCCAGAGATCCTCGCGGGATGCGAGGCGAACAGTCTTGCCCCCGCGTACACCTGCGATCCCGAGGGACATACGGTCGTGGCATATGATGCGCAGGGACGCGATGTCTACGTCGTCAGCGATCTGCATGTTGCCGCGGGACGCGGGCCTGACGGGAACTTCGCCGGGACCGAGAATTTCTTCGCCGATGATTCGTTTGCCCGCTTCCTCCAGGATCTCCGGAGCCAGAAGAAGGGGTTGGTGCTCGTCATCAACGGCGATTTTGTCGATTTCCTCCGGGTAGATCGGCGGCCGATCAGCGATGCAGACTATGCATCGTGGGAGGAGGCGCTTGCCCGCATCGGGATCCCCCGGTCGATCGAGGATCTCCGCGCATCGATCAGTTCAAAGGAGAAGACGTACGGACTGAAGACCGACGATTACAAGTCGGTTTGGAAACTCCTGTGCAGCGTGAACGGCCATCCGCAGTTGTTCGAAGCCCTCGCCGCTTGGGTCTGCGGCGGAGAGCAAGTCGTCATCGTGAAGGGAAACCACGATCTCGAGTGGTATTGGCCCGCCGTAAGGAACTTTCTCCGGCTCGTCATCGCGGACCGCGCCGCCCGGCTGTTGCGCCGTCCGGTTGACACCGTGCTGAGGAGCATCGTTCTTCCCAACATCTGTTTCGTCGATGATGCGCTGCTTGTCGACAATCAGATCTACATTGAGCACGGCCATCGGTACGACAAGTTCTCCAAGGTCATCGGCGGACCGGTGCTCGGGAACGGGACCGAGCTGAATCTTCCGTTCGGATCGTTCTTCAACCGCTATCTGATCAACCAGATCGAGCTTGTCTATCCCTTCATCGACAACGTGCGTCCGCGCGAGAAATTGCTTCCGCTTCTGGTCAGAGAACATTTCCCCCTGGCGCTAAGGGTTCTCTTCGATCATATTCCGTTTGCACTGCTGTCGATTCAGAAACGATATTATTGGTATATGCTCTCCCGGGCGGCGGTGTACGCGCTTGCCATCGGCATCCCGGTTGTTTTTGTGCTCATCCGGTACTGGACGGACATCAACGCCCTGATTGACACGCTTCATGGCCCGACGGCGACCGGAATCCCCGGTTTGCTGCTCGATCAGCTTTCCCGGTTTGCGCAGAGTTCGATCGCGCTGGTGTTCTCGTATCTGCTTGCCCGGCTTGTGGCGTTCTTTCAGCTCGATGAGCCGGTATCGCTGGCGAGCTTCGCCACGCCGTGCTTTGAGACGTCGCCCGGCTGTCGTTTTGTGACGTTCGGTCACACACACGATCCCGAGCAGTTCCACGAACAGGTCCATTGGTACCACAATACGGGCACGTGGATCCCGATCATTGACGTCGATAGCGCGGAGATTCGGGAAGACAAGACGTACACCTTTCTGAGCTACCGGCGTGAGCCGGACGGCAGCTTCGGATCGACAACGCTCCAGCGTTGGGACGATGAGGCGGGGCGCGCGCAGCGGCTCGTGCTTCTCACCCGAAAAGACCATCCGAAAAGCGAATCCTATTAGCCGACCGCTCCGTCGCTGCAATGTTCCCCTTCACCGTGCATTCCTACCGGCGGATCGTTCGAGTTCCGGTTGTGACGGAACGAACCGTGTGACCGTTTCTTCGAAGAAGTTCTTGAAGAGAGGCAAGCCATGGTGTACGCCGTTATTTCCGATGTTCACGGGAACCGATGGGCTCTCGAGGCAATACTCCACGACATCTCCGCTCGACCCGTGGACGTTCTCGTCAATCTCGGGGACAGCGTGTACGGACCGCTTCAGCCGCACGAAACCGCTCTCCTTCTTCGCGAGTGCTGCCAGATCCACGTGCTGGGAAATCAGGACAGGATTCTTCTGGAGCCTTCCGGTCACGGGAGGTCGCCCGCCGTCGAGGCCTGCACCAAAACCCTCACCGACGCCGACCTCGCCTGGCTGCAGGAGAGCCACAAGTCTTCGATCGCTCTCGACGATTTACTCCTGGTGCACGGGACTGCGCTGAATGACAGCGAGTATTTGACTGAAGACATCTCCAGCGGGGTTCCGGCCATTCTCTCAGCCGCCAGCATTGAGGAGCGGATCGGCAGTTCCGATGCGAAGGTTGTGCTCTGCGGGCACTCCCATATGCCGCGGTGCATTCGCACGCGGGATCGCCTGGTCGTGAACCCCGGCAGCGTCGGACTCCAGGCATACGATGATGAGGCACCAGTCCCGCATTTCATGGAGACCGGCAGCCCGGATGCCCGGTATGCAATTTTGGAGCTTGACGGCGAACAGGTCACCGTCCACCATATAGCGGTGCCGTACGACTATCATGAAGCCATGGCACTGGCTGCGCGCAATGGAAGAACGGACTGGGCGTATTGGCTTGAGCGGGGCCGCGCAAAAATCGGATGACCGAGAGAATCCTCACCACAATAACCTCTTGAACCGTTCGCCAAATCGGCAATATTCTCCCTCCTTTCGATTAATATTTCTTATTCGCAACACTTGACTAATCCGATGATTTCACATATATTGGCCAAACCTTACCACAAGAGTCATCTATCACCTATTTGTCCGATCTACCGCTGAGGAGGGTTGTATGAGGATACCAAGGCTATGGCATTGGATGGCGATAGCTGCGGCAATGTTCCTAGCGTCACAGGGGGCGTCGGCAGCAGATTTCTCCGCGGGTTTAGGCATAGGCTACGGCAAATCGTTCGCCATACGCGGCGAAGGGCTCGTCACCAATTTCGCCCAGGGGTTCCCGTTCGGCCTGGATTTCGGGATCACTTACACGGGAGTCGATCCCGGCGACCCTTGGGGAGCCCGACGGATCTTCATCGCGAATGCGCATAACGGAACCCCGGAAAAACATGGGGAGACCTGGGATTTCCGCATGGACTTCATGTACAAAATCGGCATCAAAGGCCCGAGAGAAACGTACCTCTACGCCGGTGTGAGGAATTCATTTTTCGATGGGACGTTCCGGTATGTGGGGGCAAATGAAGAGTTCGATGTAACGAGCGATCAGTGGGGAGTAGGCCTCGGGGCGAAGGGGCTTTTTGAAATCAGCTCCCGGGTCGATCTCTCGTTGACGCTTGGCGTGGACTCCTATTTCGACGGCTCACTCCACGGTCACGACACGACCTACAGCCCCAACAATGAGAACGTCAACCCGCATGAGAACTTCACTTATGAAGACGCCGCTGGTGTCATCAATACGCCGAAGTTTGTGCCCGTTCTCATGATCGGGTTGAGCTACAACCTTTGAAGCGCGCCGAGAGTTCTTTCTTGAGCACATCAAAGTCCGGTACGATCATGGTCACGCAACCGATAACCCAACCGGGGATCGCCTCCATCGGCTTCGACGTGACCATGAACACCGGCCTTCCAAAATACTTCGCAACTGTCAGTTCGCCTTTCGTCCCCGCCCCTCTCTGTGCGGAATCATCCCAGTAACAGACCACGACGTCTGACCGGTTCGCGATCTCGCCGCAGTCCAGCTCCACGAGCTCTGACGCGATCTTGCGGTATAAGGAGAAGTCCCGGGTCTTCAGTTGTCGGAATGCCACTCCATGGTACCGTGTCGCAAACAGGTGATCGCTCTCGACATTCGGATTGAACACCGTCCCCTCGAGCTCCTTCTCAATCCACTCCTGCATCTGCGATCTCCAATCTCTTCCCTCATCATCGGAGTATTCCATGCCGCCCGACAGGTAAAATCTCATCGCTGGGGAGTCTCCTTGATCATGTCCACGCTCCTCTGCGCCTCACGAGCCGAACGCACGAATTCTGCGAGCCGCGCCTCATTCAGTTTCCAATCGACCCTTACTCCGCTGCACACATCGATGCCGTATGGTCGGACCTGACGGACGGCATCAGCGACATTCTCCGGGCGCAGCCCGCCGGCAAGATAGACAGGCACCGGCGACTTTTCCACGATCGCCCGGCTGATCGCCCAGTCATGGACCCGGCCGGTACCGCCGAGGACTCTGACTGCCGCTTTCGGATTCCCGGAATCCAACAACAAGCCGTCAACCAGGGGCCCGAACCGGAGCGCGTCATCGATCGCCTCGGGGCCGGTCACGTGGATCACGCGGACCAGACCGATCCCCGGCAGAGCCGCGCGGACTTCTTTGAGAGTCTCCTCGTCAACGTTGTCCACCAGTTGAAGAGTGTTGACGCCGAACCGCCGTTGCTGCGCGACGATAGTCTGCTCGTCCCGCGCACACGTCAGAAGGACCGAGTCGACGCCCGGGGGAATGTGCGGCACGATTTCCGCAATGCGATCGTCCGGAATCACACCGGGCCCACTCGGCATCGCGGACACAAGCCCGACGGCGTTCGCGCCGTACTTCACCGCCATCTGCGCTTCAGCGATGGACGAGATGCAGCAGATCTTGATGCGAAGATAATTGACCATACCGAAATATAATGACTTGAACAGACATCGGACAGATGCCCCGACGGGTATTTGATGGTTGTCCGGGTCGTGGGTGGATTCCGACAACATCAACAGCGCCAGGTAGCCGGATAAAGGGGGAAGGGGAGAAAGGGGGAAAGGGGGACTACGAGACTTTGTGCGGTCAGCCAACGACACTGATCACTCACTGCTGGTCACCGGCCACCGACGGGACTTTGAGCGTTCGCTTTCTTCCTACGTCTTACTTCCCACTGTTTGCCAACTCTTTCTGCCTACTCCCTGCCGCATACTCCCTCCTCTCCTGCCGTCCCCGGACTATCCGAGCGCGAACACGTTCACGCCCGGCAAAAGGGCTGCATAGCCTGCCCACATCGTCAGTCCGATGCTCAGCGGGATGGTGAGGTTATCGTCAATCGGGATCGGAGACGCTTCGACGACGGCGCCGAGGAGAGCCGCCGCCACGCCGATGGCGTATTCCAAGGGAACGTACGAGATCTTCGGGGAGACGAGAACGACCAGCGCGGCGGTCGCGAAAAATGCGGCGCTGCCTTCGAGGCTCTTCCCAAAGAACCGGTGGCGCCCGAATCGCCGGCCAACCAGCGCGGCAGCGGAATCTGAAACAATCAGAATGGCGAAGGCCGTAACGACAATGACCTTCGGAAAAAGGATCACACAGAGCGTGGCCGAGAGCAGGACGTACGTCGCGCCGTTTAACCGCCTGCCATGATCGTTTCGCTCATGGTTGCGAAGGAGAAAACCGAGATAGCGTTCGTAGAGTCGGCCGGTCGGTGCGTGGTACAACCTGAGAATGTCCGACAGGCCGAAGGCAAGCGTGAGGGGAATGAGGATTGCCAGAGCAACCGGTTTTTCGAGGAAGAAATAGACGATCGGGATCGCAAGCGAGCTCAGGTGGATCGCCTTGCGCATCACCTCGACGCCATAACTTTCCTCAACGCTCGGGAGAACGTTCATGTCGCAGGATCAGGAGTCAATCCCCCCGAGATTCCGTAAGAGATCGCTCCTTGCTGTTGCGCGGGTGCCGGCTTGACTCCGTTCGAATGTTTCTCGACCGGTGGAAGCTCTTCTCCCTTGACGACAAGATCGATCTCCGCGGAATCGAGGATTTCGCGCTCCAGAAGCGCCGCTGCCAGGCGGTGAAGGGTATCGATGTTTTCCGTGAGAATCTTTTCAGCCCGGCGCATGGCGGTGTCCACGATTTTCTTGATTTCCTCGTCAATCGCGATCGCCGTTTCGTCGCTGTAGTTTTGATGCCGGGTGATCTGTCTGCCCAGAAAGATCTCCTCGTCCTTCTGTCCGTAGGCCAGCGGTCCGAGCCGATCGCTCATTCCCCACTCGCACACCATTTTGCGGGAAAGCTCGGTCGCACGCTCGATGTCGTTCCCGGCCCCCGTCGTGAGTTCCTTGAAGATGAGCAGCTCCGCTGCGCGCCCCCCGAGTGCATAGGTGATCATCGCCTCCAAGTATGCCTTGGAGTAGGTGTGCTTCTCATCGATCGGCAGGTACGTGGTGATGCCCAGCGCGCGGCCGCGCGGGATGATGGTCACCTTGTGCACGGGATCCGCCTCCGGGAGCATCCTTGCCACAAGCACGTGGCCGATCTCGTGGTACGATGTTACCTTCTTTTCCTTCTCCGAGATGATCAGGCTCTTCCGCTCCATTCCCATCATCACCTTGTCCTTTGCTTCCTCAAAGTGACGCATGGCGACGCTCTTGGCGTTCTGTCGGGCTGCAAGCAGGGCCGCTTCGTTGACCAGATTTGCCAGGTCGGCGCCGGCAAGTCCGGGCGTCCCTTTTGCGAGCGCTTCCAGGGTCACGTCCGCATCGAGCGGGATATTCTTCGTGTGCACCCGGAGGATGCCTTCGCGCCCCTTCACATCAGGTCTGTCGACAACCACCTGCCGGTCGAACCGGCCAGGGCGCATCAGCGCCGGATCAAGGACATCCGGGCGGTTGGTTGCTGCGATGATGATGACGCCGCTGTTCTGCTCGAAGCCATCCATTTCCACGAGAAGCTGATTCAGCGTCTGCTCGCGCTCATCGTGACCGCCTCCGAGACCGGCTCCGCGATGCCGGCCCACGGCGTCGATCTCATCGATGAAAATGATGCACGGGGCGCTTTTCTTCCCTTGTTCGAACAGATCACGCACGCGGCTTGCGCCGACGCCCACGAACATCTCGACGAAGTCCGCACCCGAGATCGAGAAGAACGGCACGCCCGCCTCACCGGCGACTGCGCGCGCAAGGAGCGTCTTTCCCGTCCCGGGAGGACCGAGGAGGAGAACGCCGCGCGGGATTTTCCCGCCGAGTTTTTGGAACTTCGTCGGTTCCCGCAGGAACTCGATGATCTCCATCAGCTCGAGCTTCGCCTCATCCGCGCCGGCAACATCGAGAAACGTGACCTTCGGTGCTCCTTCGCTTTGCATCTTCGCCCGGCTCTTGCCGAACGAGAATATGCCCTTCGGTCCCGCCCCCTGCATTCGCCGCATGATGATGAACCACACGACGAGGAGCAAGACCCACGGCAACGCGCTCACCAGTGCGCTGACCCAGGCATTGTCCTCCTTCTGCACCGAGAACCGGACGCCCTTGTCATCCCACGTCTTGATGACGCCGCTGTCAAGGATCGGGAGAGTCACCATGAACTTCTGGTATTGCATCGGCTTGCCGCCGCGAATGACCGTGGACGGCGTCTTCAGCTCGCCGTGGAAATCGTAGTTGGCAAATTCCGATTTCTTGATGACTGCATGATCGATGTTCCCCGCTTCGAGTTCCTTCTGGTACTCGGTGTAGGTCAATTCGACTTCGGTGCCTTCTGTGCCCTTGAAGAGCGTCATGACCAGGAAGACGAGAAGGATGATCGCGGACCAGCTCAGGACGACCTTCAGGACCTTGTTCCAGTTGAAATCGTCATCCTGGCGGAACTGTTGACCCTGGCGTTTCGGTCGTGAGGACGGTCTGGTCTGGGGGCGCTTCCGAGACGGATCGCCTGCAGGCTTCTGATCGTTTTTCCTCTGGTCATCCATGTGGTGCGTATGCTCCCTTCTCACGCTCCGGCTTTGGCATCCCGCAACCGGTAGATCGCTTTGAGGTTCCGTTCCCGCTGGGCATAGTCAAGACCATAGCCGATGACAAAATCCCGCGGGATTTCAAATCCTACATAGTCGAGGTGAATATCGGACTTCACCGCCACTTTCTTATATAATAGTGTAACAATCCGGAAAGAGGACGGGTTCTGCCTGAGAATCAACGACTTGATGTACTCCATGGAAAGACCCGAATCCACGATATCTTCCACTATCACGATGTCCCTTCCCGTCACCTGGCAGTTCAGGTCCTTCAACAGTCTGACATTCCCCGAACTGATCTTTGAGTCACCATAACTGGAGAGCTTGAAGAAATCAACTTCGCAGTCGATGGTGATTTCCCGGATCAAGTCCGCGAAGAAGATAAACGATCCGTTGAGGACGCCGATGAAGACCGGCGTCTTTCCCTTATAGTCGCGATTGATCTGGCGGGCAAGCGCTTTGATCCGCGTCTTGATGCGCCGTTCACTGAGCATTTCGACAAATGTTTCACCATTGACTTTGATCGATCGCGGCATCGGTCCTCTCTATGTCTCTGGGTTCGAACGCGAGTTTCCCCATCCGCCTCGTGTGCTCCGTAAGTTTGAATCGATCATCGAGCCGTTTCCCGCAGAGCCAGACTACCTCGCCACGTTCGGTCGTCAGGACCGGAAAGTGGTGCTTGGAATATCGCGGGACCCGTGCATCAATGAGAAAGTCGCTGATCTTCTTTCTTCCGCCGAGTCCAAGAGGAACAAACCAGTCGCCCTCTCTCCAGGACCGGAGGATCAGGGTGTCTCCGCCGATCATGTCGAGATCGACGTACTCGATGTTCCCCGGACGATTTTCGTACACGGTGCCGTCGTGCAGAAGCTCCGAAGTGAATCCGTACTGGCCGAGCTCGTAGTGCACGCCAAGCTCGACGGATAGGGAGAAGTCGGGAAGTTCGACTGCCTGCCGGAACACCAGCCATTCACGGTCGTGATGCGCGCGCCACCCGCCCCGCAGGGTTACCCAGGATCCTGTTCCCGAAGAGCAGAGCCGCAGGAGAGCATCGATCGTCGCCTGATCAGCATCTCCGCCCGTCACATCACGATGCACTCGCATAACGAGATACTGCTGCAACAGCACGGGATGAGCGCTCAGTTCGGCGATGCTCAGGTGGAGCTCCCCGCCTTTTTTCCGGTCCGTACTCCGCTCGAGGATTGCGTTCGACGTCTCACGCAGATAGACATCGAGATCGCGGAACAACTCCGCCGAGCGCGCCATCGACTCCACGGCTGCCGGGTTAATGCTCGCCTTCACCCGCGGGACGATGTGATGCCTGATGATGTTCCGGGCGTAGTGGTCCGTTTCATTCGACGAATCGTTCCTGAACCGCAGACAGCGAGCCGTGGCATAGGCCTCGATCTCCGCCCGCGATGCGAAGAGCAGTGGTCGAACCAGCTCTTGCCGCGCGATCGGGATCCCGCTCAACCCTCGCAGGCCGGCTCCCCGGAACAGGTGGAGCAGCATGGTTTCCACGTTGTCATCGGCATTATGCGCGGTTGCGATCACGTCGTACGCCAGGGATTCCCTCAACCGTCCAAAGAACTCGTAGCGCAGATCGCGCGCCGTTTCCTGGATCCCCCGCTTCTTCTGACTTGCCCGCTCGGCGGTATTCGCCCTCTCCACATAAAGCTCGCAGCCATAGTGGACTGCCAGGTCCGCGACGAAACGTTCATCTTCGTCCGACTCGTCGCCGCGGAGTTGGTGGTTGAAATGCGCGACGACGAGACGCAGACCGAAAGATCGGCGCTCCTCGGCCAGGATGTCCAGCAGCACCGTCGAATCGACGCCCCCGCTGACGGCGACAACAACCCCGCTCCCATCCGGGATAAGATTTCTGCGGCGGCAGAATTCGTGAAACCTTGAAATTAACGGTTGCGGCGTAGTCATCGTTGCGCCCGTTGAACTGTCGACCGGGTACGACTAGTCCCGGAAGTGCGCACGGGAGACGAACGACTTGACGGGAGGATTGGCGACCTGGCCAACACCGAGGGCTATCCAATTCTTGTAGCGGGAGAGGGATTCGAACCCCCGACACATGGATTATGATTCCATTGCTCTAACCAACTGAGCTATCCCGCCATTTTGACACCCAAAGTAAGGAAATATAGGGACAATGGCCGCAAAGCGCAATACAGATTGATGTTCCGGCGGTGCGAAATGGGTTGCGCTTCCCGCGCGGTTCGGGTATATTCCCTCGGTGAAGTTTGACATCTAAGTCTGACCTACAAGTCTGACATATAAGTCAGACTTCCTCCTTCGCATCAAATTGGCCAGAATGCCGACCCATAGCCTCGCCTCCTCCTATCAATACTGCCTCTCGCTCGCCCGGTCTCATTATGAGAACTTCCCCGTGGCCTCGCGGCTCCTTCCATCAGACCGCCGACCGGCCATCGCCGCAGTGTACGCCTTCGCACGGCTTGCCGACGACATGGCCGACGAAGGTCAGCTTGAGCCGCATGAGAGGCTCCACCGTCTGGACGACTGGCAACAGAAACTCGAAACGGCAGTGGCCGGTTCTGCAGACCACCCGGTGTTCGAAGCACTCGCTGATACGATCGAACGATATCATATCGAACCTCAACTCTTCTCTGACCTCCTCACTGCCTTCCGGCAGGATGTCGTCAAGCATCAGTACGCATCCCACGTCGATGTGCTTTCGTACTGCCGCTGTTCCGCCAATCCCGTCGGCAGGATCGTGCTTCATATCTTCGAAGACACCCGGGCAGAACATATGGTCTGGTCCGACGCTATCTGCACGGCACTTCAGTTGACGAATTTCTGGCAGGATGTTTCCGTTGACCTGAAAAAAGGGCGATTATACCTTCCGCTTGAAGATCTTGACCGATTTCGGTATACTCAGGAGGATATTCGGGCGGGGACAGAGGATCAACGATTCCGCGATCTGATACGATTTGAGACAGACCGCACCAGGGTCCTTTTTGCTGAAGGCGCCCCCCTCGTACGAAATGCCCCCAAAAGTCTCCGTTTTGAGCTTTCGGTCACCTGGAACGGAGGGATGAGGATTCTGCAACTGATCGAGCGAAATTCCTATCGTGTCCTTTCGAGCCGACCCTCCCTCGGCTGGCGCGACGGACTTATGATCCTTGTGCGAGGCCTGCTGAAGAAGCCGCGATGAACGCATCGGCGACAGCAATAACGCGAAGCAGCAACACAAGCTTCTACTATTCCTTCTCGCTTCTCCCGAAGCAGAAGCGCGATGCGATTCACACCGTCTATGCGTTCTGCCGGTACACCGACGATATCGTGGACGAATCTCCCGACGAGCAAAAGAGCGTCGTCCTTCTCCGCCGCTGGAGAGTGGAACTTGGCAAGGCGCTGCAGGGCAATTCCGACTACTCCATTCTCAATCAGCTCGGCGCCACGGCGGCGCGGTTCAACATTCCGGTGCAGTACTTCTATGAACTGATCCGCGGCGTCGAGATGGACCTCGCGAAGAAGCGCTACGCCACGTTCAGCGAGCTCCGGGAATACTGCTACCTCGTCGCGTCGAGCGTCGGGCTGATGTGCAGGGAAATCTTCGGCTACCGGACGGAGTCCACGCGGGACTACGCCATCAATCTCGGGATCGCGCTGCAGCTCACCAACATCATCCGTGACATCAGCGACGATGCAAAGAAAGGGAGAATCTATCTTCCTCTCGAGGACCTGAAAACGTTCGGCGTGTCGGAAGAGGACATTCTTCAAGGACGACACACTCCGCAATTCACCGCGCTCCTTCGATTCGAGTGCGATCGGGCGAGCAATTTCTTCGACACCGCCCGGGACGCGCTGAAGGACGAGGACAAGTACTACTTCTTCGCGGCACGCGTCATGTGGTCGATCTACGCACACATCCTCGAGCGGATCAAGCGCTCGGGGTACCGCGTGCTCGAACGGCGGATCAGCATTCCCCTCTATCTCAAGCTCCTCATCACCTTCCGCTACTGGCTCAGCCACAGACTCAAGTATTCACGAACCGCGGCACCGTGCGCACCATAGCGGTCATCGGTGCCGGCCTTGCCGGACTCTCCGCAGCCGTCGAGCTTTCCCTTCAAGGCATCCCTGTTACCGTGTTCGAACAGCGACCGCGTGCCGGCGGACGCGCATATTCGTTTGTCGACGCGGAGTCCGGAGAAACCGTCGACAACGGTCAGCACGCAATGATCGGCGGCTATGCCGCCACGCTTCGACTGCTTGATCTCATCGGTTCCCGCGAGCATCTCTGGAAGCAGCCGCGACCTTCGCTGGTATTCCACCATCCGGAAAGAGGATTCAGCGACTTCTCGCTCCCCCATCTTCCTTCTCCCTTTCACCTGGTGGCAGGCATCCTTTCAACCCGGCTGTTCACCCTGTCTGATAAGATGCGACTCCTCAGCGCGGGAGGGACACTCCGGCACCTGGGCGCTCACGAAAAGACGCTCGAACAACTGACCGCCGATCAATGGCTCAGATCGCTGGGTCAAACTGATGAAGCCCGCAGGTCGTTCTGGGAACCGCTTGTCGTTGCGATCATGAACGAACGGAGCGAAAAGGCGTCGGCCCTCCTGTTTGCCCGATGCCTTTACCACGCATTCATCGAATCGGAACAGAATGCCACTCTTCTTCTTCCCTCCGTCGGCCTCAGCGAGTTGTTCGTGGACCCGGCATGCGCGCTGATCGAACGATCAGGCGGAAGCGTCCGGCTCCAGACGCGCGTGACAGCAATCACAATGGAAGGCGGCATTGCGCGACGGGTCCTGATTGCCGACGGGACAAGCGTGGAAGTATCATCAGTCATCGTCGCTGTTCCGCCTTGGTCCGTAGTTCCGCTCGTCCCTTCACTCGCCGATCACGCCGGGGCGTTCACCGCATCCCCAATTGTGTCGATTCATTTCTGGTTTGAAGATCAAGTGATGGAGTCGCCTCTCGTCGGGATCATCGGAAGAACCGTTCAATGGGTTTTTGACCGAAGGAAGATTGCAGAAAAGACCAGGGGTGGAGGTCATATTTCCTGCGTCGTGAGCTCGGCCGAGGAGCTGGTTGACAAAGAGAACAAGGAGATCCTGAAGATCGCGGAAGCGGACATTTCCACTGTTTTCGGGAAGAACGCGCTTCGCCCCACCCGGGGAATGGTAATTCGTGAACGAAAGGCCACGTTTTCGCCAGAGCCCGCCGTCGAGCACCTGCGCCCTCAAACGAAAACGGCGATTCCGAATCTCTTCCTCGCAGGAGATTGGACAAATACGGGACTCCCAGGCACGCTGGAAGGCGCCGTCCTGAGCGGACGAATGGCAGCTGAGGCGGTACGGGCATGAGAATTGTACTTTAGGCGGCCGTCAAGACGTCGCGAGCACCATTGATCGGAAATTGATTCTCTGGCCAAATTTCAGCATATTTCTCCGCCATCTTGGGCGGGCCACCAACAACGGGATGCCCGATGCTCACTGAGAAGGTTGTTCTCCTGGTCGACGACGAACCCTCGTGCCTCCTAACCACTGCTTCCGGCCTCACAACAAGAGGTTTCACCGTGCAGAGCGCCGATGGCGCTGATGCAGCAATGGAGGCAATGCACTCCCTCAAGCCGAGCATCATCGTGTCGGACCTGGTCATGCCGGGGACCAATGGCTTTGAATTGTTCGAAAAGGTCCGCAACGAGTCCACGCTGAGCAACATACCGTTCGTGTTCCTGACCTCTGTGGATGATTACTACGCGCAGAAGATCGGGATGAAAATGGGAGGGGCCGCGTATATCACCAAGCCGGTCGACTTCAACGAACTCGAACGCATTCTTAAGGAAAAGTTAGGCGAGTAGGTGTGACGACTGTTCTCCAAGAGCAGGTCAATCACGAATCCCGCGCCCGCCGCGGGATTTTTTATCGTCTGGCCCCTCAGGGGAAACCCGGGCGTCTGCAATTCATCGACGCCTTCCGAGGGTGGGCCGTCCTGGTGATGATCGAGACGCACGTCCTGAATTCCACCCTGCGCCCGGATCTCACGGAGGGTCCGCTCTACAAGGTCCTGAACTTCATCAACGGCCTCGTGGCGCCCGCATTTCTGTTTGCGGCCGGCCTCACCTTTGCGATCGCGACGCGAAGGAAACTCCGCGACTACCTTGCGTACCGCCCTGCCCTGTTCAAGCAGCTCGGTCGCATCGCACTCCTCTTTGTCATCGGCTATTGCCTGCATATCCCCAAGTTCGAGTACCATCACTTGCGCTATGAGACGGGCACTATTGCGTGGCACAACTTCCTGCAGGTCGATATACTCCAGTGCATCGGGATGACGCTGCTGCTGTTGACGGCGCTCCTTCTTGTGCTCCGCACCGAACGAAAATTGTACATCGCCTCCTCGATCCTTCTCGGCGGCGTTCTTCTCGCGACTCCTTTGATCTGGCAAGTCGATTTCTGGACGATTCTTCCGATCCCGCTTGCCGAGTATTTCAACGGGAATCATGTCTCAATGTTTCCCCTGCTTCCCTGGTCCGCGTTTGTGCTCGCGGGGACGTTGGTGGGCTACTACTATCTCGAATCCGCCGGTCCCGGTCTGGACCCCGCGCTGATGAAGAAGCGCATGACAACGCTTTCGTTGTTTGCCGTCGGCCTGATCCTCGCTTCGTTCGTGCTTCATCCCATCGCGGCTTCGCTTTATCCTTCGTATGATTACTGGAAGACCAGCCCGAGTTTCGTCCTCCTTCGTCTTGGTCTTGTCATTCTCCTCCTTGCGGGCGGGTACTTCTGGGAACAACGGCGGGGGATTTCCGCTTCATCGGTGGTGACGATTTCCGGCCGGGAATCTCTCCTGGTGTATACCGTTCACCTGATGATCCTTTACGGGAACTTCAAGGGGCCGCATTTCGTCGACCGCGTCGGGCATCAATTCGGGTTTCTGGAGGTCTTCGGCGTCTCCGCGGTTCTGATTGTGCTGATGATCCTCCTTGCGGTCGCCTGGAGTTTTATCAAGTCGCACCACATCTGGTTGCGAAGGTCCATCGAGGGATGCGTCGTTGCTGGGTTTGCGTACGTGTTTTTTGTCGGGCTGTAGATACCGGCACCAGATATATCTACCGGTTTCTCCATTCTACGGACGTAGCATGTCGAAGACCCCGGCCGTTTTTCGGTCGGGGCTACGTCCCTGCGAAGGAGAAGAGCATTAAGCGTTTTCCATGTTGGTTGGGCAACTGATCAATCTCACTGAGAATTGCTCGTCTTATCATCCTCCACATCTCGAAAGCAGAAGGACCTTATGCCACAACTGGTGTTGTTGCGTCACGGCGAATCACAATGGAATCTTGAAAATCGTTTCACGGGATGGGTCGACGTCCCCCTCTCCGCCAAAGGGGTGGAAGAAGCGCGCCAGGCCGGCGAGAAGCTGAAGGGATACAAATTCGATCGCGCCTTCACGTCGGTCCTCAAACGCGCAAACGACACGCTCACGATCGTGCTCGAGATCATCGGACAGAAGAATCTCCCGACAGAGTTCGACCAGGCGTTGAACGAGCGCCACTATGGCGATCTCCAGGGACTGAACAAGGCGGAGACCGCGAAGAAGTATGGCGACGCACAGGTGAAGCTGTGGCGCAGAAGCTACGATATCCAGCCGCCAAACGGCGAAAGTCTCAAGGACACCGCGGCACGCGTGCTCCCGTACTGGGAGCAGCATATCTGGCCGGCAGTGCTAAAGGGCGAAAACGTCCTGATCGCGGCACACGGGAACAGCTTGCGCTCACTGGTCATGCATCTGGACAAGCTCACCCGCGAGCAGGTCGTCGAGTTGAACATCCCCACCGGGGTGCCACTGCTGTATGAGTTTGACAAATCCGGCAAGGAGATTTCCCACCGTTATCTTTAAGATCGAATGGACCTCCCGGGCGCCGGTCCAACGGCCGGCACCCGGGGCATCACGCTATGAAATCTCTCTTCGCACTTCTCATGCTGTCGATGATCACCACCGAACCCGCATCATCCGCCACTCCTCCCCGCAAACTTGACGGGCAATGGCTGTTCCATGTCGATTCGTCGAGGACGGGGCTGGACAACTCGTGGTATTCGCCATCGCACAACCGGAGCGATTGGGTGCCGGCTCCGGTGCCTGCCTACTGGGAAACGTATCCCGGCCTTGAGAACTACGACGGCTGGGGATGGTTTGCGACGAAGTTCACGGCGGAACGGGCCGGGGATTCGCTTTCCCTCTACTTCGGTGGAGTCGACGATGACGCTGCAGT
The DNA here is from genome assembly GCA_035506295.1 of Bacteroidota bacterium. Lineage (GTDB taxonomy): Bacteria > Bacteroidota > Ignavibacteria > UBA10030 > UBA6906 > DATJPR01. Next base: position 35,128 of record DATJPR010000197.1, read on the forward strand.
GTGGGTCAACGGCATCCCCGTCGGAGGCCATACGGGATATTCCGACCCGTTCCTCCTCGACATTCGCAAGGCGGTGCGGCCGGGGGAAAATCAGCTCGTCGTGCTCGTGAAGGACTATGCAGGTGGAGGAGGGATCTACCGATCGGTCACTCTCGTTGACGACCGGCATCTCGATGACGTTCTCAAGGGACCATATTTTGGCAAGCACGCCCGACAGAGCGCGCAATGGGTCAAGGATGCGGTCATCTATTCCGTTTACCTGAGGTCGTTTTCGCGTGAAGGGACGTTCGCCGGACTGCAGAAGCGGCTCCCTGAGTTGAAGAACATGGGGATCACCGTCCTGTGGCTGATGCCCATTCACCCTGTCGGTGTCAAGAACCGCAAGGGAACGCTGGGCAGTCCGTATTCTGTCCGGGATTACTACGGCATCAACCCCGAGTTCGGAACGATGGCAGACTTCAAGTCACTCCTCCATGCCGCACACGACCTGGGCTTGAAGGTCATCATCGATCTGGTAGCGAACCATACATCGTGGGACAGCAAACTCATCACGGAGCATCCGGAGTGGTTCACGAAAGACTCGACCGGTGCGATCGTGTCGCCGAACCCCGACTGGACGGACGTCGCAGATCTCGATTATTCCAAGCCCGGCTTGCGCCGTTACATGGAAGACATGATGGTGTGGTGGGTGAAGGATGTGGGCATCGACGGGTTCCGGTGCGATGTCGCTGAACTCGTCCCCACGGATTTCTGGGAGGACGTTCGGACCAAGCTTGATGCGGTGAAGCCGGTCATGATGCTTTCGGAAGGCTCAATCCCGGAGCATCACATGAAAGCCTTCGACATCACCTATTCGTGGAACGTCTACGACCAGCTCGCGCCGATCCTTTCCGGAAAACGTCCGGCGACGACGATCGACACGATCCTCAAAACGGAATCGCTCCAGTACCCGATCGGCGCGCTCCGCATGCGGTTCACCACGAATCACGACAAGAACGCCTGGGACGCTCCGGCCGTCACAAAATTCGGCCCGGGCGGCCTTCGGGCGGCGACAGTCCTTGTTGCGACGATGCCCGGCATCCCTCTTCTCTACACGGGAGAAGAAGTGGCGAACGACAGGCGCCTCAGCTTGTTCGAAAAAGTGGATGTCGATTGGACGCGCCCGCGGACGATGGGAAATCTCGAGTCGGCGCTCTTTCATTGCAGGGCCTCGCACAAAGCTCTACGGGACGGCGCTTTCACGAAGCTGGCGACCGACCACGACGATCAGGTCTATGCGTTCCTACGGAGCTCCGGGAACGACACGGTGGTGGTGCTCATCAATCTGCACGGCGAGAGCGTGCAGTGCACTCTGCAACTGCCGGCTCCGGAACGCGAGAAGCTGGCCGGCCTGCGCAATATTTTCACGGCCCGACCTCTGCTGACAGGAAAAGAAGATGGCGTAACGCTGGAGGGATACGGCTACGGAGTATACGTCGTCCGGTAGAACATAATCGCCGAGAGCACAAGTCCGATTCCAGTGATGACCCATCGCACTTTGCGTTGTTCGACCTTCTGTGCAAAGTGCGCGCCGGAGAACCCTCCTGCGATCGTCCCGATCGCCATGATTCCCGCCGAACCCCAATTGATGATCCCGCTCAGGACGAAATAAATCGCGGCGACAATGTTGATGAGGAAGCCCAGGATGGTTTTGACGGTATTCATTTCATGGACATCGTTGAAGCCGAGCATCCCGAGTGAGGCAAGCATGAGGATGCCGATCCCCGCCCCGAAATATCCCCCGTACAACGCCACGCAAAACTGAAACAGCGTCGCCCCCGCCAGCCATCGTCTGGACGGCTCCGCGGCGCCCGGCCGGAAGAACCGCGCGACGGTGGTGTTTGCCATGAAGAGAATCGTCGCAAAGAGGATAAGGAACGGAACCAGTCCGTCGAAGACCGACGAGGGTGTCTGCACGAGCAGGATCCCCCCGATCAGACCGCCGACGAGACTCACGGGGGTGAACAGCCGGAGCCACCGGCGGACGGCGGGAATGTTGCGTCGGTAGCCGAAGACACTGCTGATCGTGCCGGGGAGAAGGGCGATGGTGCTCGTGGCGTTCGCGACGATGGAGGAGAGACCGGAGAGGATCAAGGAGGGAAACGTCACGATCGTCCCCCCGCCCGCAATGGAATTCATTGCTCCGGCGAGGGCGCCCGCGCCGAGGAGGATGAGGATGCGCGAGAGCTCCATCCGCATCACTCGGGGTTCTGGCGCCGATCATGCGACCTGCCGTCGCCGCGCGGTCTGTGCCTCTGCCCGTGGCGCCGGTTCGGCCCGTGCTGGCGCGCCGGCTCAATGATCAGCTCGGCGGGGGTCGATTGCACGGCGACGGGTTCGCGCAGGAGTGACTCTTCCGGCTGGAGACAGGACAACGGTCTTCCGATATATTGTTCGATGGAAGGGATCTGCTGGGCGTCCATCTCATCCGCGAAGCTGACCGAGGTCCCCGTCGCTCCCGCCCGTCCGGTTCTTCCTATCCGGTGGACGTAATCATCGGGATTCAGCGGCAGGTTGTAGTTCACCACGTGACTGATGTCTTCAACGTGCAGACCGCGCGCGGCGACATCGGTCGCCACGAGGACGCGGATCTTGCCCGTGCGAAATCCCTCGAGCGTTTTGATGCGCCGCTCCTGCGCGACGTCGCCGGAGAGAAGTCCGGTGCTGATCCCCAGCGCAGCGAGTCTCCTCGCGAGTTCCTGACTCTGATCTCTCCGGTTCGCGAACACGAGAACACGTTCCAAGCGGTCGCGCACCACAAGATTGTAGAGAATTTTGAACTTCTCGTTTTCCGTCACGATGTACACGACCTGCTCGACCGTGTCCGTCGCCACCTGCTCGGGATCGATCTCGATCGTGACGGCGTCCTTCGTCCACCGCGAGGCGAGCCTGACGACGTCTGGTGTCAATGTGGCGCTGAAGAGCAGCGTCTGACGCCGGGTCTTGGGCGGGGTGCTTTCGATGATCCGCCTCACATCCGGAATGAATCCCATGTCGAGCATCCGGTCGGCTTCGTCGATAACCAGGATCTCAACCTTCGCCAGCGAGAGCCCTCCCTTGGTTTTGAAATCGAGCAGTCTTCCCGGCGTCGCGACGACCACGTCCACCGGTCCCTGTTCGAGCTGCCTTCGCTGCTTTTGATAGTCCATGCCGCCATACACCGCCAGGGTTCTGATCCCCGTGCAGTACTTCGACAGCGCGTGGGCGTCTTTCTCGATCTGGAGGACGAGTTCGCGCGTCGGTGCCAGGATCAACGCCCTCGGTGCGCCGGGCTTTCTTCCTGCTTCGTGGGGAGACTTCAGAAATGCGCTCAGGATGGTGATGAGGAACGCCGCCGTTTTCCCCGTTCCCGTCTGCGCACGACCTGTCGTATCCCGGCCCTCGAGCGTGTTCGGAAGAACCTCCGCCTGAACGGGTGTACAGTACCGGAAGTTCAGGTCGGCGATGGCGTGCATCACTTCCGACGGGAGGGACAGATCCTGGAATCGTGTTTTCCCCTCCACCCGCTCGACGACATACGTGGAGGCGTCCCAGGCGGGCGGCCGCGGAGCCGGCCTGGCCACGCGCGCCCCTGCACCACGATCCCGGGGAGCCTTTGTCCCGCCCGCATTATCCCTGCGTTGGCGTCCGCCCTGTCGTGCGCCCTGGCGATTGCCCGGGCTCCGGGACGGCCGTATTTGTTGAGCTCCTCGGAGAGGAGCAACGGGCGTGATTGTCGGAGCACCCTGTCCTGTGGAAGGATTGCGCTTCTTGAACCAGCCTCTAATGGTGTCGAGGAATCGACCCAAGACAAAATCCTCCAGAGGGAGATGTGATGTGCGGTTTCAAATGGTCATAATATACAAGAAGAGTCACTCAATTTCATAAGAGAGGAAGAGAAAAGCCGGCGATCGTGGGTCCCGACCGCCGGCTTGCCGTAGAACAACGTCCGGATGCGGCCCTAATTGTCCTGCGCCCCCTGCGCAATCCAGTCCTTCAGGGTCTGAAGTTCCTCCGGGGTAAGGTGTTTCTGCTGTAATTCCCCGCTGCTGAGCTTCTTCGCCAACGGCATGGGGTCGCCGAACGGTGCATCCCCCGTCACCTTCTGGACCAGGAGACTCTTGTCGGGATTCCCCGGAACGATCGGCGCACCGTGTTTCCCTCCGTCCATCATCAACTCATAGGTATCAAGGGAAAGCTCGCTGGGGTTATAGTTGTCTTCCGAATGACACGGAAGGCAGTACTTCTTCACGATCGGCATCACATCATCTTTGAACGATCGTTTCTGCGGCGCGACCTGGGCCGCACACGCGATTACGATCACCATCGCCCCGGCAAGAGCTAGGCGAGGCCCACTCATCCGCATGGAAGGCATAGGGTACTTTGCTCGTGTTGTTTGTTAGAAATAGAGATGGAGGAGAAGATCAAATTCACTCTGCAGATCGACATTCGTCCCGTGGAGAATCCTGTACAACGGACGCACCTCGACGCCCGGAAACGGGAAAAACTCCACTCCGGCCGTGTACCGTGTGATGCTGCCGTTCTTGTAGGTGATGTCCGGATCGTAAAAATCATAGGCGAGTTTCAGGTCAAGCCCGGTGATCAACGGGTAATCTCCTTCCACATAACAGACAAAGGACTTTGTCGTTGGCAGGTCGCTCCGGAGCTGCATCCAATCCACTTCACCGAGCACGGCGAGTTTCCCGATCCCAAGGGAACCGAATCCGCCGTATAGCGTGCTCCTGGGTGATCCCGACGTCTGCACCGGTGCGACGAGGTTGATCCGCTGGAGGACGGATTGTGGTACGGCGGCGTTGTACCAGACATTCCCCCCAACTCCGACATGAACAGCCCCATCTCCTCCGAACATGCCCTCCACCCGGCCGAGATACGCCTTGTCGTTCCCTTCTGCAGCACCGAATCCATCCGAGCTGTTGAACACCCCTCCGATCACGGTGATGGGGCCGGGCGAGACATCCACTTCGACGCCTGTTAACTCCGGTCGCGCCAGTTCAGGACTGAAGCCCGTGTAGGTTCTGATAAACGTCGTGTGATCGTCCATCTTTGTCCCGTACGCTGGAACAAATTTCCCGACCTTCACCCCCCCGTTGGCCGGCAGGATGCCGAGCAACGCGAAGACCTCGAACCCGTTGTACAGCCCCTTGTTGAAAAAGAGATTCACCTTTCGTGCGACGCGGAAATTCAGGTAAAGGTCTCCCTGCATTTGGAAGAACGCGTCGGTGGTGGCACTCGAAGCCTTCTGGGAAAAATACAGCGTTTGAAAGTCTGCGCCAATCCCCAGGACGTTGCCCAGGAGATTGGAGAAATCGTCGAGCGAATAGTCCTTCGACCATTCCGGCACCGGGAGCTGTTCGCGTCCGTACTGAACGCCGAACGCCTGCCGCATCTCGCCACCGGAGGGATTGACGTGACACGACTGGCACTTGGCCCCCGTCAGGGCTGCAAACCGCGGCAGCGCAAAGCCGTGAGTGATGCAAAGAAAGAGCGCGGAGATGATCACCAGGATGTTAGTGCGCATGATGGGCCTCGTCGGTTTTCGGAGGGAAATATACCGACAGCGGAGGCCCCGCGCAAGGACCGATCCGTGCTCTTCTGCCGGCTCCTCTACGGAACGTTGCTCACGGAAAGACAGTTCCGCGAAGCTGTGGATGTCACGCCGCAGAACGGATGTATCCTTCATGGCGCGCATAATTGTTCAGACGGCCGGTGAGTTGTTTTCTCGCGCGATGAATCCTGGACCGGACCGTGCCCAGCGGCGCGTTGGTGAACTCAGCTATCTCATCGTACGAGTACCCTTCGACCGCGCTCAAGAGCAACGCCGTTTGATAATCTGCCTGAAGGTCTTCGAGCGCCGCCGTCACTTCGTCGCCGAGGACGGCGCGATCCGGGGCCTGTTCTTCGAGCGCTGCTGTAACCACGCGGACGTGCCGGAGCTCGTCGGGATTCCATTCCGGCCGCGCAGCATCATCATCGAAATCGACCGCCACCGGCTGTAGCTTCTTGCGCCGGCAATCGTTGATGAAGCAATGCTTGCAGATCTGGTACAACCAGGCGCGGCAGTTTGTTCCCTGCTGGTAGGAATCGAATCGCCGGAACGCCTTGAGCATCGTGTCCTGAACAAGATCCGCCGCCCGTTGATGGTCCTTGCACAACGACATCGCGTATTCGCGCAGAGCCGGGAGATGCGGCAGCGCTTCCTTATTGAAGACCTGTGTGAGGTCCATGGCACTCCTCTCGCGTTGATTGATTGGACGGAGCACCTATGTCAAGGGACGTGCCAGGAGGATCGGGAACGGGGAACGCCGAATACGATGCGTATTGAGGGGCCTACGATGGCCGGTGTGGCCGGCGTGCTACAGTGCTCACCGCACGGGGTGGGACTGGTGGGGCATGAAGGCTACAGGGATCGCGTGGTGCGGAGGCGGAGCGAATTGCTCACGACGCTGACGGAACTGAACGCCATTGCAAGCGCTCCGATCATCGGGTTCAGAAAACCCAATGCGGCGAGCGGAATGCCGACCATATTGTAGATGAATGCCCAGAAGAGGTTCTGGCGAATTATGCGGAGTGTGCGACGCGAGAGCATGAGCGCATCGAGGACGCCCTCCAGGTCATCGCGCATCAGCGTGATGTCCGATGCCTCGGCGGCAATCGCCGTCCCCTTGCCCATGGCGATGCCGACATCGGCCTGCGCGAGCGCAGGCGCATCGTTGATGCCATCGCCGACCATGGCAACCACGGCACCTTCTGTTTGAAGCGCTCTGACCTTGGCGGCTTTTTCCCCGGGCGCGACTTCGGCAAATACCGATGCGATGCCGGCCGTGCGGCCAATCGCGGCGGCCGTCTTCTGATTGTCGCCGCTGATCATCGCAACGGTGACGCCCTCGCGCGTGAGGCGGGCAACCGCTTTCGCCGCGCCGTCTTTAAGGCGGTCTGCAATCCCGAAAGCGCCGGCAAGCCGGCCGTCGATGGCAACGAGGAGCACAGTGTCCCCTGCATCGAGCAGGCTTTCCCACAGTCGTGACTTTACGTCTCCTGCAACTCCATTCGCCCCGACGAATGCAGGACTCCCGGCCAGAATCGCCATCCCATCGACCACTCCCTGGATACCTCCGCCCGGAGCTGCGTGAACTTCGGAAGGGTTCGAGAGCGGAACGTTGGCGAGTCGCGCTTCGGCAACGATGGCCTTTGCAAGAGGATGTTCGGAAGCCTGTTCCAGAGATGCCGTGACCTGCATGAGTTGTGTCCGGTCCGTGGAGCCGAACGGCAGGATTTCGGTTACTCTCGGGTTTCCTTCTGTAAGCGTCCCGGTCTTGTCGAACAACACCGTGGTAACGTCGCGCGCGCGTTCGAGACTCTCAATATTCCGGATGAGGATTCCCCGTCGTGCGGCGGCACCTGTCCCCACCATGATCGCCGTCGGTGTGGCCAGGCCCAGGGCGCACGGACATGCGATGATCAACACCGCGATGAAGTTCATCATCGACACGGTAAAGCCGGCATGACCGAAGATCTGCCAGCCAATGAACGTGAGGATCGCGATCGACACCACGACAGGCACAAAAACCGCAGCGACCTTGTCGGCGAGCGCCTGGACAGGAGCCTTTGTTGCCTGCGCGTCTTCGACCAGACGAATGATGTGCGCAAGCACGGTATCCGCGCCGACCGCGCTCGCTCGCATCGTGATGCTGCCGGTCGTGTTCACCGTCCCGCCGATGACGGCATCCCCAGGCTTCTTCTCGACAGGCATGCTTTCCCCGGTGATGAGCGCTTCGTTGACAGCGGTGCTGCCGGTGAGAACGTTTCCATCAACCGGAATGGCTTCGCCGGGACGGATCAGGAGGGCATCGCCGGGGATGATCTGCTCCACCGGGATGTCAACGGGAATGTCATTCCGGAGGACACGTGCCGCACGGGGCTGGAGTGACGCAAGCTGCCGGATGGCGGAAGACGCCCGGCGCTTTGCGTTCGCTTCGAGAAACTTCCCGAAGAGAATGAGCGTCAAGATCGTGGCTGCAGTGTCGAAATAGACATCCCCTGCGTGGGACATTCCGAGCCAATGCGGGAAGAGTGTTGCGACCGCGCTATAAAGATAGGCTGCTCCGGTCCCGACGGCGACGAGCGTGTTCATATCGGCCGTTGCGTGTTTCAACGCGACAAGAAAACCCTTGAAGAACCGCCGACCGGGACCAAACAGAATCGGGGTGGTCAACAGGAGTTCGAGCGTTGCCGTATCGCTGTGCGAAAGCGGAATGTTCGCCGCATACCAGTCCGTCATGGACAGCATGCCGAGAATCATCACCGGGATCGTCAGGGCGATACTGACAAGAAGATCGCGAAGAGGTTTGTCACGTGTTGGATCGCCGGTGGCCGGATCCTCCGCGCGGCCCGAGGTGCCGTCAGCCGGCACACGCAAGGTGTAGCCCGCGTCAGCGACGGCGTCCTTCAACGAGTCCAGCGACACCCGCGCAGAGTCGAATCGCACGGTTGCCTTTTCCGTGGCCAGATTCACCGAGGCATTCTCGACCCCGTCCATGCGCTTGAGGGTCTTCTCCACCCGTGCCACACAGCTTGCGCAGGTCATGCCCTCTACAGGGAGCGTGAGAACCGTGACGGTTCCGTTGCGAGCTGCTTCTTCTTTCCTATTTCCCTCTTTTACGTTCATGCCCTTCGATGATCTTCTTTGCCGTTGTCCCCCGCAATTCTCTTGCAGCGTCGCTCCCGATCCAGCGGGAAGAGCGGTCGGGACGACTGCGCAACCGATCGGCGACCGCCAGGGCCTGTTGCTGGAGGAGGCTGTTCCGCTTGCCAATTTGCCGGAGAGCCCAGTTGACAGCTTTGCGCACCATCGGCCGGTCGTCCGAAGATTCGGCTTCGATTCTTTCAAAGAACGACTGGAAGGCGCTGTCGTCGGCTTCCTTGCTGGACACCGCCAGGCGCGCCATGAGAACGAAGCCCGCCCGTTTCATGAATTCCTTTTTCTTCCGGCTCCACGCCAGCGCTTTCGGCCACGCGAGCGGGGAATCCTCGAAGAGGTTCGCACAGCACTGATCGCACACGTCCCACGAATCGAACTCCCCTGCCCATTGGTCCATTTGCCGCGCCGTGAGTCTGCGCGGGTCGCCCACCAGGCTGGCGACAATCTTCGCCTCGTGAATATCGGTGCACCAGAGACTCGCGGCAAGGTCGTGGTCGCGACCGTGCTCGCGTGCGATCCGCCGAAGCAGGGGAATCGGGATTCCGAGAGTGTTACGGGGATTGATCCCGAAGCGCGCCATTCCTTCGACGTTTGCAGCGTTCGCATGACGCCGCAGGAACGCGACAATTGCCGACGCGCGATCGTCGGGATGGTCAGCCGGCGACAACCTCGTAGCCGGCTTCCTTGACCGCGGCCGCAATGTGCTCGTTGCGTGTCGTTGCTTCATCGAAGTCGAGGGAGGCTGAACCGATCTTTACATCGTTGACCTTGACACCCGGGAGCTTCTCCAGTTCCTTCCGCACTGCCATGACGCAATGATGGCACGACATCCCGCCGATGCGCAAATCCAGATGAGTCATACGCAAGATCCCTCCTATGATATAGGATGCGGAAAAGCGGAGACAGGGTCAAGGGCGTGGGAACGGCGAGAGAGGGGGAGAGGGGGAGAGCGGGAGAGGGGGAGAATGGGAGAATGGGAGAATGGAAGATTCCGGGACTTGGGGACAGTGAGGGTGTGAGACTTTGGGCGATCTGCCTCGACTGTCCACTTGCTCCTGTCGACTGTCTACCGCCAGGAACAAATCGGCCGTGAGCGCTTCTCAGACACCCACGGCCGTTAGTCGGACAGGGACTGTGCCGCTCACGTATGAGCGATTGCGAGATCTTGATCTGCGAAGTTCTCTGCGACGGAATAGCCTCGCGATTCCGCGTAGCTTTTGAGT
>DATJPR010000198.1:0-11919 GCA_035506295.1 Bacteroidota bacterium
AGGTCTGGATGAAGCTTGAACGCGCCAATCCCGGCGGAAGCATCAAGGACCGGATCGGCCTGAGCATGATCGAAGACGCGGAGCGAAAAGGGATCCTGAAGAAGGAAAGTGTGATCGTCGAACCGACTTCGGGGAACACCGGCGTCGGACTCGCAATGGTGTGCGCCGTGAAAGGGTACAAGCTTGTCCTAGTGATGCCGGACTCGATGTCGGTCGAGCGACGCAAGATCATGTCGGCGTACGGGGCGACGTTCGAATTGACCCCCAGGGAAAAGGGAATGAAGGGCGCGATTGCCCGCGCGGAGGAAATCTTGAAGGAGAACCCCAGGGCATGGATGCCTTCACAATTCGACAACCCCTCGAATATCGAGGTCCATCGACGCACCACAGCTCGAGAAATCCTGGACGATTTCCCGGAGGGGATCGACTACCTCATTACCGGTGTCGGCACGGGGGGACACATCACCGGCTGCGCAGAAGAGCTCAAGGCGAAATTCCGAAACATGAAAGTTTTCGCCGTCGAGCCTGCCGCTTCCGCAGTGATCAGCGGCGGCGCTCCGGGTCCGCATCCGTTGCAGGGGTTGGGAGCAGGCTTCATACCGAAGAACCTGCACACGGCGGTTCTTGACGGCACTATTCAGATCACCAAGGACGAAGCATTTGCGTATGCGCGGCGTGCGGCGAAGGAAGAGGGCATCTTCGTTGGGATCTCCTCGGGTGCGGCCCTCGCGGCTGTCGCGAAAAAACTCCCCGAACTGCCGAAGGGTGCGCGTATACTGACGTTTTGCTACGATACGGGGGAGCGCTACCTTTCAATAGACGATCTCTTTTGATACATTAAGGAGAAGTCAGAATCGAACAGTGTCAGAGGCAACCATGAGATCGGCAAGAGTCCTTCAGACCTTCATCATGATCGTCGCGTTTGTCGGGTGCTTCGGAGGGGTGGACCGGCAGTCAACAGAGCGCCAGCAGGTGCCGGCAACGCCGGAACAGGAATTCGCGATGCTCGATGAGTACGGCGATTGGCAGACCATCCCGGGGCACGGCGACTTCTGGCGGCCAAACGTCCCGAGCGATTGGGCTCCCTACCGCTATGGCCAGTGGGAATGGACGGATCGTGGGTGGATGTGGGTCAGCGATGAACAATTCGGTTGGGTCGTGTATCACTACGGGCTCTGGGAGTATGATGACAACCTCGGCTGGCTCTGGGCTCCGGGGTACGAGTGGTCCCCCGCCAGGGTCTCATGGTACGTGTCCGACAACGTGATCGGCTGGGCGCCCATGGCGCCGCAGGGCGCGGTCCTCCCGCCTCCGGATGCTGATGTCCCCGGCCGCTGGTGGTCGTTTGTCGACGCGCGCGACTTTGCGTCTTCAGATGCCAATGCGCACCGTTACCGCGAAGCTCCCAGGTTGACCGGCTCGCCGGGAACGAAACCCCCGGACGTGCGCATGATCGGCCGCACACGAGGTCAGGATATCCCTCAATACCGTACGGAGTCGGAACGCCTCACAGAGCACGGGAGAACGCTCTTCCGTGTCAATACACGCCCGTACGAACCCATCGGTGCAAGCGCGCCGCCACCGCCTCCTCCGCCGTCGTCGCAGGCGCCAATGGATATTCCTCCGGCCATGCAGCGCGGCGGCAACTCATCTTCGAACACGTCGAACAATCAACCCGAACGGGGAGAATCCAAGCGACAGACGACGCCAGCTGCACCGGTGCCACCGCCCGCTCCGCCTCCACCCTCGGGTGGAAAGAACGGACCCGACCATGCGACGGTCAAGACTGCCGATGAGTCGAAGGTCGACACTGCCAAGACAAAAACCGGTGATCAGTCTCGTGATGTCCACAAGCGCTGACAACGGTCGCGTACTGCCCCGTGACTGATCCGATTCTTGTCTATCCGATGTTTTTTGTCACCGGCATCGTCGCCGGTTGGGTGGATTCCATCGCCGGCGGCGGCGGGCTCATTACAATTCCGGTCCTGCTCTTTTCCGGGATGTCTCCGACGATGGTCCTTGGAACAAACAAGTTCCAGGCGAGCTTCGGAAGTCTCACTGCGGCGTACTACTACACGGAGCGGAAGGTTGTCCCGCTCTGGGATGCCGTGCCGGGGATCGTGTGGACCTTCGGCGGCGCGGCACTCGGAACGTTTGCCGTCGAACAGATCCGGCCTGACGCCCTCGGGTGGATCATTCCATTCCTCCTCCTGGGTATCGCCGTCTATATGGCGTTCTCCCCGGCCCTCGGCGTGCGGGAGCGCCGCCCACTTCTCTCGCGGCATGTGTTCTACGGCGTGTGCGGCCTCCTCCTCGGGTTCTATGACGGGTTCTTCGGGCCCGGCGTGGGATCGTTCTGGGCGATCGCCTTTGTTGCCTTGCTGGGGTTCGACCTTACGCGTGCAACAGGGTACACCAAGGTCATGAACTTCACGAGCAACATTGTCTCGCTATCCGTCTTCGTGATCGGCGGCAATGTGCAGTTCGGCGCGGCAAGCTTCATGGCTGCGGGCCAGATTATCGGCGCGCGGCTTGGCTCCGGCATGGTGGTGAAACGCGGCGTAGGGTTGATCAAGCCAATATTCCTGACGATCGTTGTCGTGACAACGCTGAAACTCCTCTACAGCAGGATTGCAGGAACATAGCGGGCTTCGTTCGCAGTGCTGCGTTGCTATTCTTCCACCTTCTGGATATATTTTTCGAGGACTACAAGGGGGGACGACGCCCATGGCTCTCACGGAGCTGCTACCGCGATCAAATCGAGCACCTGCGCTATACGCAGATTTCTGGCTGAATGGTGAACCCGTCCTCGTCTCTTCTCTCCAGGGTTCCGTGGTCTTGCTCTTTTTCTGGGATTATTCCGATGCCCAGTCCCTACGGTTTCTCCCCTATGTGAAGGAGTGGGCGCGCAAATACAAACCGTTCGGCCTCGTGACCGTCGGTATCCACACGCCGCGCTTTCCATTTGCGAAGGATCCCGAGGGCGTTCAGAAAGCCCTCACCCGCCTCGACGTCCGATTTCCCGTTGCCATGGATAATGAAGGGTTCATTGCGGCGAGCTACGGCGTACGCTCTTTCCCGATGGGCATCATCGTCGACAAGTATGGCTACATGCGTGCGGTGATCCACGGAGACGGAAATTTCGCCGGGGCTGAGCGTCCGCTTCAGGGATATGTCTACGACATCGGGATGTTGAGCGAGCTGCCGTCGTTGATGGATCCCCTTCGGGACATCGACCGGGAAGGGTCGATCGTCTTTCATCCCACACCCGAGGTCAAGGCCGGATATCTTTACGGTTCGCTCGGAAACGTGGAAGGGTACTTCCCTGAATCGTACGTCGACTACGCCGATCCGGGCATCTATGTCGACGGGAAGATCTATGCCGACGGGACATGGCTGAACGGCCGCGATTGTCTCCGGCTTGCGATGCCCGTGAAAAAGGAGGGACAGATCATTGTCTCCTATCAGGGGACAGACGTGTCCGGCGTGTTCGCTTCGGGAGAAGGATCGGAAGTGCGGCTGGCCGTGCAGCAGGACAGCGCGCCCTTGACTACCGCGACCGGCGGAAGTGACATCGTCATCGGAGAAGATGGATCGAGCGTTCTGCGCGTCGGCGAGCCGCGCCTCTATAGCATCGCCAGGAACAGGGAATTCGGCGAACACGTGCTTCGTCTCTCGGCGTCGGGCGAGGACCTTGCCGTCTACGCGATTTCGTTCGGGACATCGCTCATACCGGACCTGATTTCCACCAATTGAGATCTCGAGCGGCATGCCGCCTCAAGAACCTCCGGAATTCATACACACCCGCGTAACGCGCCTGTTCGGCATCCGGTATCCGGTCGTTCAGGCAGGGATGGTTTGGGCTTCGGGTTGGCGACTGGCGGCTGCGGTCTCTGAGGCCGGCGCGCTCGGATTGATCGGCGCCGGATCGATGACCGGAGATGTCCTGGCTGAGCATCTCCACAAAATCCGCGCGGCCACATCCAGACCGTACGGCGTCAACGTTCCTCTCTCACGTCGGGACGCTCCGGACCTCCTCCGGCTGGCGGTCGACGAGGGAACGAAGATTTTTTTCCTCTCTTCGGGCCATCCGGTGCTGCACACGAAGTTGTTGAAGGACGCGGGATGCACGGTGGTGCACGTCATCGCGGCGGTGAAGCATGCGCGAAAGGCTTATGAGGCAGGATGCGATGCTGTCGTCGCCGAAGGATTCGAAGCCGGGGGGCACAACGGCATTGACGAGATCACCACGCTCTGCCTGGTGCCACAGGTGGTGGATGCGGTTCCGCTGCCGGTCCTTGCCGCAGGGGGAATCGCAGACGGAAGGGGCATGGCGGCCGCGATGGCTCTTGGGGCGGATGGAGTGCAGGTGGGCACAAGGTTCGCAGCAACCGATGAATCGTCCGCGCATCCCCTGTACAAGGAACGCGTTGTGCAGGCCGGCGACGGCGACACGGTCTTTGTCCTGAAGAAGGTCGCCCCGGTGCGCATGATCAAAACGCCGTTCGCCTTGAAGGCGGCGGAGAGCGACCGGTCGGGCGCGACAAAAGAAGAACAACTCGCTCTCCTCGGTTCCAAACGGGAGCGGGCGGGGATCTTCGAGGGGAACATCGAAGAAGGGGAGTTCGAGGCCGGGCAAAGCTCCGGGCTCGTCCGCGCGATCCTGCCGGCGGGTGAGGTTGTCCGCCGGATGATCATGGAATATTGTAGTGCAGTGGAACGCATGGCATAGCGACAGGTGACGATGGCGACAACAGGCTTTCTTGAAATGATGCGGCGGAAGATCATCGTCTTTGACGGTGCGACCGGCACGCATCTGCAGGGACAAAACCTCACCGCTGAAGATTTCGGTGGGGAGCGCTACAACGGCTGCAATGAATACCTCGTCCACACGAAACCCTCCGCCGTGCAACGGATGCATAACGACTATCTCGCGAGCGGGTGCGACGTTATTGAAACGGATTCTTTCGGCGCCACCTCTGTAGTTCTCGCGGAGTATGATCTGGCGGCACGGTCGTATGACCTCAATCGCCGTGCAGCAGAACTCGCAAAGGAAGTCGCTCACGGATTCTCCGTCGCGGGTCATCCCCGCTTCGTGGCCGGATCGATGGGGCCGACCACCAAGCTCCCATCGCTGGGGCACATCACCTTTTCGGCAATGGCCGATGCGTACGCAGAACAGGCGCGCGGCCTTGTGGATGGCGGCGTGGACCTCTTGTGCGTAGAGACGTGCCAGGATGTCCTGCAGACGAAGGCGGCGCTGTACGGCATTTTTTCGTCGTTCAAAAAGCTTGGGAAAGACGTACCCGTGATCGCCTCGGTGACCATCGAGACGATGGGGACGATGCTCCTCGGCACGGAAATCGCCGCGGCGTTGACGATCCTCGAGCCGTTCGAGCTGGCCGCGATCGGGATGAACTGTGCCACCGGCCCGCAGGAAATGTCGGAACACGTGCGGGTGCTGACGTCCTCAAGCCCGCGACCCGTGTTTACGATGCCCAACGCCGGCATTCCGGAGAATGTGGGCGGACACGCGCACTACAAGCTGACGCCGGAAGAGTTTTCTTCCACGCTCGCCCACTTCGTCAAGGATTTGGGCGTCAGCATCGTCGGCGGATGCTGCGGGACGACGCCCGAGCACATCCGCCAGCTCGTGCAGGCGGTCGGATCGCTCGAACCGAAGCAGCGCACGGTGGAGTTCATTCCGTCGACCGCGAGCCTGTACCAGGCTGTCCCCCTGCACATCGATCCGGCCCCGGTGCTGATCGGGGAACGGACGAATGCCAACGGAAGCAAACAGTTCCGAGAATTGCTTGCGCGCGAAGATTGGGAAGGAATCACCGCCATGGGGAAGGATGCGGTGCGGGAAGGGGCACACATGGTGGACGTCTGCGCCGCCTATGTGGGACGCAACGAGATGAGCGATATGAAGGAGATCATCTCGAGGTTCAATACCCAGGTCGCTTTGCCGATGGTGATCGACTCGACCGAGCCTGCCGTCATCGAGGCGTCGCTGCAGTTGATTGGCGGCCGGCCGGTGATCAACTCCATCAACCTTGAAGACGGCGAAGAGCGGGCTATCCGCATCCTCGACATGTGCCGCCGCTACGGCGCGGCGGTGATCGGACTGACCATCGATGAGAGCGGCATGGCGAAGACCGCGGACGCGAAGCTTGCCGTCGCGAAACGCTTGCATGCCCTCGCCGTACAACACGGCCTCCGTTCGCAGGACCTGATCCTCGACGCGCTGACGTTCACGCTCGGCTCAGGCGACGAAGAGTTCAGGCGCGCGGCAATCGACACGATGGAGGCGATTACGCGAATCAAACGCGAGTTGCCCGGCGTGCACACGCTCCTCGGCGTGAGCAATATTTCCTTCGGTCTGTCTCCCCGTCTCCGGCATGTGCTGAACAGCGTGTTCCTGCACTTCGCCATCGAGGCAGGGCTCGACCTCGCCATTGTTCATGCATCGAAAATCATGCCGCTCTACAAGATCGATGAGCATGGACGGGAGCTCGCACGACAGGTGGTGTTCGATGAACGGAAATTTGACGAGGCGGCCGCATGAGCCCGGAAGGCACGGTCCGAAAAGTCGTGTACGATCCGCTGACCCAATTGATGGCCCACTACGCAGGGGCCTCGGCGGAGAAGACGGAGGCGGCCGTCAGCGGCGGCACCGTCGAAGAACGTCTGCGAAGGAGAATCATCGACGGCAACAGGGTGGGGATGACGGCGGACCTGGAAGAAGCCTTGAAGTCATACCCGGCGCTGGACATCATCAATACGATTCTCCTGGACGGCATGAAGGTCGTCGGTGAACTGTTCGGCAGCGGACAGATGCAGCTCCCTTTTGTCCTCCAGTCCGCCGAGGTCATGAAGGCGGCGGTGGCCCATCTCGAACAGTATATGGACAAGTCCGAGGCGGTCAACAAAGGGACGATGGTCATCGCGACCGTGAAGGGCGATGTGCATGATATCGGCAAGAACCTGGTCGATATCATCCTCACCAACAACGGCTACCGCGTGGTCAACCTCGGCATCAAATGCCCCGTCGAGACCATGATCCACGCGGTTCAGGAACACCATGCTGATGCGCTCGGGATGAGCGGCCTGCTGGTGAAGTCGACTCTCGTGATGAAAGAAAACCTCGAGGTGATGAACGAGCAGGCCTTGACCATCCCCGTGGTCCTCGGCGGCGCTGCCTTGACGCGCCGCTATGTCGAGAACGATCTCCGACCCGTGTACAAGGGAAAAGTCTTCTACGC
The DNA here is from genome assembly GCA_035506295.1 of Bacteroidota bacterium. GTDB lineage: Bacteria > Bacteroidota > Ignavibacteria > UBA10030 > UBA6906 > DATJPR01. The sequence continues at coordinate 7,266 of DATJPR010000198.1, forward strand.
CAACGACGCGTTCGACGGACTCCACTTCATGGAACGCGTGAAAGCCAGGGAGCTTGAGTATCCAGAAGCGACGACGAAAGACGACGATGAAGAACGACTGACAGGCTCCGAGGCGAAGATCGCCATGGCGCTGCGCGAAGAGAAGGGATCAAACGTCGCCCCGCAGCGATCGTCCGTCCGGACGGATGTCCCGATCCCAACGCCGCCTTTCCTCGGCTCTCGCGTAGTGGAGAACACGGACCTCGATGAGGTCTTTTCCTACGTCAATGAAGTCGCACTCTTCCGGGGCCAGTGGCAGGTCAGGAAGGGAAAAATGAAAGAGGACGAATACCGGTCGTTCGTCGCGGAGAAGGTCCTCCCCGATTACACGGCATTGAAGGAACAAATCAAGCGCGAGCACCTTCTGCAACCGAAGGTCGTGTACGGATACTTTCGCTGCTTCTCCGACGGGGATGATCTGGTAGTTCTGGACGGCGACGGGACCAAGGAACGTCTGCGGTTCACATTCCCGCGGCAGTCGGCTGACCGCCATCTTTGCCTTGCCGACTATTTCGCGTCCAGGCAGAGCGGAAGAATCGACACCGTAGCATTCTCGCTTGTCACGATGGGTCGGGTGGCCTCGGAACATTCCGCCCGGCTGTTCAAGGCGAACAACTACAAAGACTATCTGTACTTCCACGGACTGAGCGTCGAGTCGACCGAGGCTCTTGCCGAGCTCTGGCACAAGCGGATCCGAAATGAACTCGGGATTGGCGGCAAGGACGCCAGCGACATCCGCCGGCTTTTCTCGCAGGGATATCAGGGATCCCGCTATAGTTTTGGCTACCCGGCTTGTCCTAATTTGGAGGACCAGACAAAGCTCTTCGACCTTCTGGATGCCGAGAGGATCGGCGTTCACCTCACTGAGGAGTTTTCCCTCGACCCCGAGCAAAGCACGGACGCCATAATCGTGCACCATCCGGATGCCCGGTATTTCACGATCAATTGAACCTGCCGGATTCCTAAACAGTCGCTTGCTATTCCTTGAAGCATTGAGTATATTTCATCAAATTTATAGGCTTTTCCCCGTTCCTGCAGTATCGGCGGCAGCGTTTGAGAATACAACAAGGAGATCCTGAGAATGTCAACGAAGATCACTGAAGAGTGTATCAATTGCGGCGCTTGCGAACCAGAATGCCCGAACACGGCGATCTATGCCGGCGGCGTTCAGTACGAGTACAAAGGCCAAATGCTCGATGCACTGTCAAACGATTTCTACTACATCGTTCCCGAGAAGTGCACTGAGTGCGTAGGACATTTCGACAAAGAACAGTGTGCCGCAGTGTGCCCGGTGGATTGCTGCGTCCCCGATCCGGACCATGTTGAATCGGAAGAAGTGCTGTTTGCTCGCGCAAAGGAAATGCACCCAGAGAAGGAGTTTGCGGGACTCGGACCGGCAACCTCCCATTTCCAGAAGGCATAACCAGAGGTGTAGGTTTTCTGTCGAAAAAGGTCGGTTCCGGAAGGGATCGACCTTGTTCTTTGTGATCGAGGGTCTCCATGCGTATCGGCCAATATGAGGTCCACGCAATCGACGCCGGGCGGTTTGCCCTTGACGGTGGTGCCATGTTCGGTGTGGTCCCCCGCCCGCTCTGGGAACGTACCAACCCTCCCGATTCCCGCAACAGGATTGCCATGGCGACCCGGTGTCTTCTCGTCATCGGCCACGGTCGCAAGATTCTTGTTGATACCGGCAACGGCGCCAAATTCTCAGGCAAGCTTGTCGACATCTACAGGATGGAGCACATCCCCGCCACGTTCGACCACGCTCTTTCGCGATTTGGCTTGAGCTCCAGCGATATCACCGACGTTGTCCTCACACACCTCCATTTCGATCATGCCGGCGGATCCACCGTAATGACCTCCGAAGGCCTGCGCCCGGCGTTTGTGAATGCCCGGTACTATGTCCAGCGCGACCAGTGGAAAGCCGCGCTGCATCCCACGGAACGCGACAAGGCAAGTTTTTTTGAAGATGACTATCTTCCGCTCGAACGGGCAGGAGTGATTGAGCAGCTCGACGGGGAGGGGGAGTTGTTCCCCGGGTTTTCCCTCCGGCTCTTTCACGGCCACACGACGGCACTGCAATCTCCCGTGATCCAGGGCGACGGCACCACCGCATTCTTTTGTGCCGATCTTGTTCCTCTCGCGGCGCATCTCCAGCTTCCATGGATCATGGGGTACGATCTTCGGCCGCTGATCACGTTGGAAGAGAAGAGAAAGACCCTTGATCGTGCGGCGGAAGAGCACTGGAATCTCATTCTCGAGCACGATCCGTTGATCGAAGCTGTGACGGTCAAGCATGGCGCCAAAGGCATTGAGCGAGCTGAGGAAGTTCATCTGGATGGTCCGCATGACGATTGAATATGTCGTGGTCGGCTCGCAATCGGAGATGCGAGACCGGCGCGCCAAACGTGTTGCCGTGGGAGACCATGATGTAGCTCTCTGGTACATTGGGGGAACGTTCTATGCCATCGGCAATGTCTGCGCACATCAGCATTTTCCGATGATGCACCAGGGAACAGTCGAGGGACTGACGGTGCGTTGTCCGATGCACGGGTGGCGATATTCGCTCGAGACCGGGATGGCGGTGGAAGGGAGCGGGAAACTGCCGGTGTTCGATGTTCGCGTGGACGGTGAGTCAGTTGCCGTGTCGAAGGAGCCACGATCGTGACGAAGACGGCCGGCAGAGAAACTGCAGAGCGGATCAAACGGCGCGGGAAAGAGCTCGGCTTTGACCTGGTGGGGATAACGGCCGCGGAACCTCTGGAACGGGAGTCTCTCCGTCTGCAGGAATGGCTTGATCTCGGATTTCAGGCGTCCATGGGGTGGATGGCGCGGACCGTCGACAAGCGTGGCGATCCACGGAAGATCCTCCAGGGCGCCCGCTCGGTGATTGTTGCCGGGCTCAATTACTACGCTCCGGTCGCGCATCGGGACGACCTGGAAACGGGAAAGATCTCCCGCTATGCGTGGGGGGAAGACTATCACAAGATCGTCCTCGAAAAGCTCGAGGCCTATTCGGTTTGGCTCTCCGAGACATACCCGGGTTCATCCGCACTGGCGTATGCCGACACGGGTCCCTTGATGGAAAAGGCCCTCGCCGCGAAGGCGGGTATCGGGTGGCTGGGGAAACATACGAATATCATCTCCCCCGAGTACGGATCATGGCTGTTCCTCGGGGAGATCGTTACCACGCTCGATGTGCCCCCCGATGAGCCGGCGACGGATCACTGCGGATCCTGCTCGCTGTGCATCGATGCCTGTCCTACAGGCGCGATCGTGGAACCATATGTGCTTGACGCCGGGAAGTGCATTTCGTATCTCACGATCGAACACCGCGGGGAATTTCCCGAGCGAGCTCCTCGCAATTTCGAAGGGTGGATTTTCGGCTGCGATATATGTCAGGATGTCTGTCCCTGGAATCAGAAGTTCGGCCGGCCGACCACAGACAGACGGTTCTTCCCGAAGGAAGGGCAGGAGGCGCCGTCCCTCCGCGAGTGGGCGAGGATGACGGCGGACGAATTCCCGGGACGTTTTGCCGGCAGCCCCATCAAGAGGGCAAAGTGGGAAGGGCTGATGCGGAACATCCGCATTGTCCTGGAAGGGAACGGGAGGACTGCTTCGGCTCCTTGACCCGCAACCTGGATCAACGCATCTCATAGGATGAACTGCGGAAAAAATCATGTCATCGCATCATAGACTTGTCATCGTCGGCTCCGGTCCGGCGGGCCTTACTGCGGCATTGTATAGCGCTCGCGCGAATCTGAACCCGGTCGTGTTCGAAGGGATTCAGCCGGGAGGGCAGCTCACGATCACGACCGAGGTGGAAAATTATCCCGGATTCCCGGGAGGCATCATGGGTCCGGAATTGATGGACGCGATGCGAAAACAGGCGGAGCGGTTTGGCGCGACGTCGATGTTCAAGAACATCACGAAAGTCGATCTCACCAAACAGCCGTTTCGTCTCTGGAGCGACGAGGAGGAGTACACTGCAGAGGCGGTCATCATCTCGACCGGCGCATCGGCCAAATGGCTCGGCATTCCTTCCGAGAAGGAGTTTATGGGATACGGCGTTTCGGCGTGCGCGACGTGCGACGGTTTCTTCTTCCGGGGGCTCGAAGTGATCGTCGTCGGGGGAGGCGACACCGCCATCGAGGAAGCGACGTTCCTCACGAAGTTTGCATCCAAGGTCACCATCGTGCACCGCAGGGATGCCCTGCGGGCTTCGAAGATCATGCAGGGAAAAGCCGAGAAGAATCCCAAGATCGCGTTTGTCTGGGATTCCGTTATTGAAGAGGTTCTTGGGAAGGACGAGAACGGCAAGAAATCCGTGACCGGAGTCCGATTGCGCAATGTTCGAACAAACGAAACAAGCGTCCTCAAGGCTGACGGCGTGTTCATGGGGATCGGCCACAAGCCGAACACGGAGCTTTTCACGGGTCAGCTCGTCATGGACAAGACCGGTTACATCATCACGCAGAAGCCCGGCACCCTGACCAACATTCCCGGCGTCTTTGCCGCCGGCGACGTCGCCGACAGCGTCTACCGCCAGGCGATCACCGCTGCCGGATCGGGCTGCATGGCTGCCATCGATGCGGAGCGGTGGCTCGAGAGC
>DATJPR010000199.1:0-9292 GCA_035506295.1 Bacteroidota bacterium
CCGACCTGCAATGGACCCCCCGCATTATTTTCGGCGGCCTGCTGGATATTCCGGATGAACATCATGAGACCAGAGCCCAGGCGCCGGTCAGCGGTCTTGCCGTGAATCTCCTCTCGCCGGCGAGTCCGGAAAAGTCGGTCCTGAAAATCGGCGATGCGATCGTCCGCGGCCGCGTCCCGAAAACTCATGGGGAGATTCTCGTCGGCGAGGAGCTCTCCCGCCGATTGGGCATCGCTCCCGGCGATACCGCGACGCTTATCAGCTCAACCATGTACGGGAGCATGAGCCTGACAAACTTCGTGGTGGTCGGAACCATCCGTTTCGGTGTGGCGGCGATGGACAAGGGGATGATGATCGCGGACCTCGGGGACCTCCAGCAGGCGCTCGACATGCAGCAGGGGGCCGGGGAAATCCTTGGATTCTTCGGGGATGATGTCTACAACGAAGAAAGGGCGAACAGTATCACGGCCGCATTCAATGCGGCGCACACTCCGCCCCGGCAACTGCGTGGATCGAAGGAGGCGGAATTCCTTCCGCTCATGGAAACCCTGCGTGTGCGGAGCGGCCTTTCCGACTATCTCAACTATGTCGATGTCTTCTCAGGCGTCATCATCGGCGTTTTCCTTGTCTCGATGTCCATCGTTCTCTGGAATGCCGGATTGACCGGTAGCCTCCGGAGGTATGGCGAGCTCGGGCTCCGGCTCGCGGTGGGCGAGGACAAGATGCATGTCTACTTCTCTCTGCTCGTCGAATCGCTTGCCATCGGCATCCTTGGATCCGCTGCGGGCACCGTGCTCGGTCTCGGCGTAGCGTACTATCTCCAGGTATATGGCTTTGACATCAGTACAATGATGAAAGAGAGTTCCATGATGCTTCCGAACATCATCCGGGCACGCATCACTCCCTTCACGTTCGTCATTGGATTTATCCCGGGGCTCTTCGCGACCATCCTGGGAACGGCGATCTCCGGCATTGGCATATTCCGCCGCCAAACCGCGCAACTTTTTAAGGAGCTTGAGACATGATGTTCCCGGGTTTGTTCGCGTTCAGTGTGCTTGCCGCGACCCTTCCATCATCGCCGTCGGGCGACGAGATTCTGAAGAGGGTCGACGAAAACATGTTTACGCAGACGAGGATAGCCGAGTCGCGGATGGTGATCCACGGCGTGCGGGAAACGCGAACCGTCTCCTCGAAATCCTGGCAGCGGGGAACCGACGAGTCCTACACCGAATTCCTCTCGCCGGCGCGCGAGCAAGGGACGAAGATGCTGAAACTCAAGGACATGCTGTGGGAGTACTCGCCGTCGACGGATAGGACGATCATGATTTCCGGCCATCTTCTGCGTCAGTCCGTGATGGGCTCCGACTTGTCGTACGAGGATATGATGGACGACCCCCATCTGCCGAACATGTACACGGCGACGATTGCCGGCGACGATACCGTTCGGGGACGGGAATGCTGGGTCCTCGATCTCAAGGCAAAGAAGGAGGATATCGCCTACGATCACCGCAGGGTGTGGGTGGACAAGGGACGATTCATTCCACTGAGAGAAGACCTCTTCGCCAGGAGTGGGAAACTCCTGAAGACCATGGAGATACGGGAGGTGATGCTTGTGCAACGCCACTGGCTGGCGAAATCCATGCTGTATAAAGACGTCTTGAAGGACGGGGAAGGGACCGAGTTCTTCCAGGACAATGTCACCTTGGATGCCGCTATCCCGGACTATCTGCTTTCAAAAGCGGCACTTCGAAGGTAGTTCGCCGATGAGCTTGAACGAAAACGGTGATCACGACAGAATCAGCCCGACGGCAAAAATCACCGCCTATTGGCGATCTCTTTCCGATATCCCATTCTCTCAGGAGATCGCTCAAGCGGTCGATGCAGAATCCACAGCCCGTCAGATGCTGGGCGACAGAATTGTCTCGATGGGTACGCTTTCACCGTCGATCTTTGAAGTCCGATACAAGTCCATCAATCGCGGTCTTGCCCGGACCGGTCTCACGAACGTCCTGGAACTCGCCTGCGGACTTTCCCCGCGAGGGCTGGAAATCGCCGCGAAGGGGGGCGTCTATGTCGGTACGGACCTTCCCGAGATGCTCACTGAAAGCGCCTCGCTCATGACGGCGATCGCAGGGCGCGACAAGGTGCCGCTGGACAATTTGCACTTTCACGCCGCCAATGTGTTGGACAGGGAGGCCCTCGAACACGCGGCTGCCCATTTCCGGAAGGAGAGATTCGCCATCTGCAATGAAGGTTTGTTGATGTATCTGAACAGAGAAGAGAAGGTCGTCACTGCAAGGAACATCAGGGAATTGCTCCTCCGCAACGGAGGACACTGGATCACCACCGATATTGTCTTTCGCGCCTTGCGGGATTCCGTCCGGACGCTTTTTTCCCTCGAAACCAGGAAGGCGCTTGCACCTGTGCTGAAGGCCTTCGCCGAACAGACGGGGAGGGATATTCACGCCAATGATTTCGCGAACAAGGCCGAGGCAGTCGCCTTCTTCGAAAAGGAGGGTTTTTCGATTGAGGAATTCCCGGTGTATGACCGTGGCGATATCCTCTCAACATCCTTCCGGCTGCACGAGAGGTTCAAAGAACGATTCCTGGATATCCTCGCTTCCGCGAAAGCATGGATTCTTACCCCTCGCTGATCCCCGGTCGACCATTGCCCATTGTCCACCGACCATTGTCTATCGAGCCTTCCCCCGGGCGATCATTTTCTTCCACGGCGTCCAATAATACGTTGTCCATCCACTTTTGATCCCGGCGTAGTGCTCATCGGGGATGTTGGCATGGACCATCGTTAGTTTGCTCCCCCTTCCATCCTTTTCAAAGAACAATGTGAGGAGTGAGTCCGCTTGATCGGCGCCCCAGTCGCCGGACCGCCACGTCTGAACGATCACCCGATTGCGCACGGTTGCGAGGGTCGTTCCCGAAAGATCGCCGTCGAATGCCTGCCATTTCCCCCCGGGTTTCATAGTCATGGCGGATTTTACTCCCACGGCTTCCGTGTGCCGTCGCGAGTCCGCATACAGGGCATACAAGGCTTCCGGTTTCGCATTGAACCGGACGGTCTGAATGATGGTTTTCGGCATGGCGGAACCTCCATCGTGATTGGATGGTTATCTCATCATTGAATTTCAACGTCTATCATCTTGACGTTTGCCGGGCAAATATCGGGACACTCTCGGGCTTCAAAAAGTTCCGGCGCGTTTTCGAGAAGCCATGAGATCCCGGAAAGGTTGCGATCATGCGATTCATCGTCCTCATTTCTGCACTGAGCGTGCTCTCTTGTCGCGGTGAGAAGACGGTTCCCGGGTCTGCGCTCGCCTGGCCGGCCGGACTTCCTGTCTACGACCACGTAGTCATCGTCATGGAAGAGAATAAATACTACGAGCAAATCGTCGGGGATCCGAATGCTCCGTTTATTAACGGCGTGCTTGTTGCGCAGGGCGCGAACCTGACGCAAATGTTCGGCGAGGAACATAATAGTGAAGGCAACTACTTCTGGCTCTTTTCCGGAAGCAACCAGGGGGTAGGGTTTCAGGATGTGATCCCCGACCGCAAGAACTCGCCGGGCTATCCTTTCCTTGCCGGCAATCTCGCTTCCCAGCTGCTGGAGAAGGGGCGCACGTTCAAAGGCTATGCAGAAGATCTCCCCGGGATCGGCAGCACGGTGACCCGCTCAGGGAACTATGCACGGAAGCATGTTCCCTGGATCAGTTTCGGAAACATCCCGAACGGGACCAGCGCAGACTCTTCCTGCAACCTGACGTTCGCTCAATTCCCGAGCGACTTCACGCAGTTGCCGACGGTCGCCATTGTGGTGCCGAATCTTGTGAACGACATGCATGACCCGCCCGCCGACATCGCCCGCAGCGTTCGGGCAGGCGATGTCTGGTTGGAGATGAACCTCGGCGCATACTACGACTGGGCAAAATCGCACAACAGTCTGCTGATCGTCACGTTCGACGAAAACGCAGACTCGTCAGGCTTCGTCGGGCTCACCAACCCTGCTTCCGCGAAACGGGACGTGAAGAACCGGATCCCGACGGTCATCGCGGGCGCCCATGTCAGGCATGGCGCGTTCGATGAAGGCAAAGGTGTGACCCACGTGAATCTTCTCCGGACACTCGAGGCGATGTACGGGCTCGGGCCGTTGGGGAGCCAGCAAGAGCACGCCGAGCGTTACGGCATCTCTGCCGACAGTCTCATCGTGGACATCTTCGGCCCTTGAGTCCGTGATGTGCAGCGTTCCGCGTTCGGCTGTTGCTATTCCTCCGCATTTCTTTGTACCTTCTCAAAGTCCGCGTTCGACACTTCTCCTTGTTCCCTCCCACGGGCGACGCAGGCTGGTTTCTGTCGGCGATCAATCCCAATCTCAGACACATTCGTAGAGGAAGCGGATTGTGAAATCTCTTGTCCCTGTAGTGGTCGTATGCTGTGTTTGCATAGGCATCTCTGTGGAAAGGGCGTCCGCTCAGGCTGAGCTCGCCGCCTGGGGCAATCTGACCGGGATACGCATCGAGGGTCAATTGATGAAGGTCCCGACCAGCATCTGCCTCATCGGTCCTTCGATGGGGGAGATCGTGCGAACCGAAAAGGAGCATCAGCGGCCGCTTTACAAAAGAGAGGGAAACAGGCAGATCGTCACGACCGAAATGTCGAAATTTCAGTTCACCGTCACCGTCAACGACACAGGCAAAGGGAGGGCAGGCCTTGACGTCAGGACCGTGGCCGTGAAGGACACGACCCTCTCCGGCGTTTTTCTCTGTTTCGAGATTCCTGTTGAAGAGTATCCCGATGCCCGCATCACCCTGCTCGATTCAACGGCCTCCTCCATGGAACCGGTGCCGTTGATCCCGAAGAGATTCGGGCGGATGCCGCCCGGATTTCCGAGGAGAGCATTTCTCGAGCAGGCAACCGTACATGGGTTTCGCGTCGAGTCCACAGAGCAAAACCTCGAAGTGCGCAGTGAACAACCCGCAGAACTTCTCCTTCTCAAGGGCAATCCCAGGTTCGGCAATCCGAATCCCCAGCTGTTCCTGAGTCTGATGGTCGGTCCCGACACCAACGGGCAAACATCCGAGAGGTCGTTTCAAGTGAGGGTCTCAGGGAAGATCGACCAATCCCCGGTTCGTGTCACCATTGATCCAGAGAGTCCCGGGAGGAAATTCGACGGTCTGGGCGGGAATTTCCGCCTGCAGAATGGCATGCTCGATTCTTCGATCATCGACTATTGTTTGAACAATCTGAACGTCCGTTGGGCTCGCGTGGAAATGCCGTGGAGGAATTGGCATCCGATCGAGAGCAACGATCCGCTCGAAGCAGCGCGGGATGGGAAGCTCGATCCGGGCGCGCGTGGCGCGATGGAGATGACACAGAGGCTTGCCCGACGGCACATCCCGATTATCGTCAGCGCATGGTATCCGCCGGTCTGGGCGATTTCCGGCGAGCCGAACTTCAGGAATGAGAACGGCATCTTTGGCAATCCGCTGAACCCGAGGAAGATGCGGAGCATCATCAAATCCATCGGAGACTATTTCGTGTATCTCAAGGAGGCATTCGGTGTGGAGCCGGATCTCTTCTCCTTCAACGAATCGGACCTGGGGATCAACGTCCGGATGACGGGGCAGGAACACGCGGAGTTCATCAAGAAGCTCGGCGCGTACCTCGCATCGCGAGAACTCTCGACGAAGATGCTCCTCGGCGACAATTCCGATGCGACGACCATCGATTTCATTCAGCCGGCGCTGGACGACCCGGCGACGCACCAGTATATCGGAGCGATTTCCTTCCATGCGTGGCGGGGCTGCGACAACTGGACGCTTGCGAACTGGGCGGATGCATCGAGGGAGCTGAACGCGCCGCTCCTGATCGCCGAAGGGGGGACGGACGCGCAGGCACACCAGTATCCGGATGTCTTCCTGGAGCCCTCCTTTGCCCAGGATGAGATTGACATCTACGTGCGCGCGTGCAACGTTGCCCACGTTCGATCGATTCTCCAATGGCAGCTGACTTCCGACTACTCTCTGCTCACCGGCGGAGGTGTGGAGGGCACCCAGGGCCCGCTGCGCCCGACCCAGCGGTTTTGGAACCTGAAGCAGCTGGGACTCGTCGCCCCTGGTTCGTTCATCCTCCCCACGAAATGCACCAAGGAAGCTGTCAGCTGCGCCGCATTTGGCGACATCGCTGACAGCATCTTCACCATCGATTTCGTGAACAGCGGCGCATCCCGCACAGTGATCCTCAGCGGCGTTCCTGAAACTGTCCGGGAGTTCCGCACGTATGTCACTGATAACAAACGTGGAATGCAGGAAGAGAAGACAATACGCGTTTCCGACGGTCAGGCGAAGTTCACCATCGACGAATTCTGCTTTACGACGCTTGTCAGCGTTGGCCGATAATCTGCAAGGCGGGACGGTGTGACTTTGAGACTTTGCGACTTTGAGCCGATACGTCGTCTGCTTTCTGCTTACTCCATACTGCTTACTGCATACTCAAAGGCACGACTTGGTCTTCGTACTTCCTACGTCATAATTCCTGCTCTTAGCCTTACCCCAGCCAAGGAGGTGCTCCAATGTCTCAGCCAATTCCTCGCCGAGATTTCATAAAGCGCGCTCTGCTTGCAGGGGCCGGAGTCGTCGGGGCTCCTCTTCTGCATCAGAAACTCCACGCTCATCTTCTCCCAGACGCTGCCGCTCCCGCGCCCTTTGAGTTGTGCTCGATCGTGGGAGATGGCTACTTTGAGAACACGATGAAAGCTATTGACGCCTTGGGGGGCATGCAGCGGTTTGTCAAGAAGGGGAACACCGTCGCACTCCTCATCAACGCGACATTTGACGGCAGAGCGGCCTCCACCAATCCTGATATCCCTCTCGCCGTGATGAAGATGTGCCAGGACGCAGGGGCTCGAGAGATCTGGTTGCTCAAGCAAACTGGCTCTGCCTACTGGCGCCGGAGTTCGCAATACCCGCGTTTGAAGGCAGACGTTGATACGATGCGATATGAAGACGAGTTCAAGGAAGTGAAGATTGACCAGGGCAAGTCGTTGAAGAGTGCGGAGGTTGCGGCACGGCTTCTCTCATGCGATGTCTTCATCAACCTGCCGATCATCAAGGACCACGAAGGCACGCGTTTCACCGGCAACTTAAAGAACATGATGGGCGCATGCTCGTCGTCCACCTGCCGTCGGTTCCACTTCGGTGACTCGTCGGTCTTGAACGTCTTCAAAGGCTACTACAGCAACCCCGAGCTTCTTGCGCAGTCGATCGCGGACGTCAACCTCATCCGGCGACCGAATCTCTGCGTCGTCGATGCGACCGAAATCCTCGCGACCAACGGTCCTGCCGGCCCCGGGGAGGTGCGCAAGCCCCGGGAAGTCATCGTCTCGACCAGCTGCGTGGCGGCTGACATGTACGCCTCACGACACCTGGGTCTCGACTGGCAGGAGCTTCTGGTGATCCGCGATGCGATCGATCATGGGTATGGTCCGAAATCCCTGAAGGAAGTGAGCATACGCACTCTCTAGAATCCTTGCGCCGGCTCTGGCTGGTTCCCATTGTCGCGACGACAATGGTTCTCCACAACGTTGCGGCTCAACCAGCGGTTTTTGATCTTCGGTTGTTGGCTCCAGCTCCCGGCGAACTTCGGAACATCACGGGGTCGGACTCGGGCACGGTGTTCCGGGGAGAGGAATTGTATCGCCATGTCGACGGCGGCGCGGACCTTTTTCTCGAGTACGGCTTTCGTCAAGTCCTCGTTCGGGATTACGGAAGTGCGGGGGTGATCAGACTCGAGATCTATGAAATGGAGGATTCCGCTTCAGCCTTTGGAGTATATTCCCTGCGCTCGGGCGGAGAAGCCATTCCTATGGAAGTCGGCAAGGAAGGGAGCGTCTCCCCCTACTACATCATGTTCTGGAAAGGCCGGTTTTACGTGTCCGTCGCGGGCGTGGACACTACCAGCGAATCCGAAATCGCGCTTGAATCGATCGCGCGCGCGGTCGACAAGAAGATCACCGGGCGTGCCCAACGCCCGTCGATCGTCGGCCTTCTTCCCCTGCGCGGGTTGAAGAAGCCGACGTACTGCCGCGGGATCCTCGGTCTTTCCTCGATCTACGTTTTCGATACGAAGGAGGTGTTCCACGGTGAGGAATGTGCTGTTGGGCTGTACCCCGATCACACCCTCTTCGTTTTCGGGTATCGCGATTCGAGCGCTTCCTCGGCTGATTTCACAGCTCTCAGGATGCAGCTTCCGATCAACCCCCGGTTCAAGGATCACCGAATTGAAGACCGCGCACTTATTCTGACCGACCGTGCCGATCGTGTGCTGTGGATTGCTCTCGCCGGAAGACATGTTATCGTGAGCATTGCAGAAAACGCCGGACGGGCGGAAGCGGTGTGCAGAGCATTGCGTGCGGTATTATAGTCGGAGACTGAAGCGTGAAATCCTTACGAACTGGAAAGGAGGCCACGGTGAGGGCCATGTTCTCCTTCGTCGCGCTCGGCGCTATCTTCTCGCAGACGTTCGCCCAACAGGGGACTCCTTCTCCCCTTGTGGTGGTTCCTGCGATTGATTTGCAGAAGTACAGCGGCACCTGGTACGAAATCGCACGGTTGCCCAACAGGTTCCAGGCGAATTGCGCAGGCGACGTAACGGCAACCTATACGATTGACGGTGATGGGTATATCGTTGTGAACCGATGTCGCAATGAAAAGGGAGAGATTGTCGAAGCAACAGGGAGGGCACGGCGCGCTTCCCCGGATGGCCCGAGCTCACAACTTGAAGTACGCTTCGCTCCGGCGGTTCTTTCTTTCCTGCCCTTCGTCTGGGGGAAGTATTGGGTTATCGATCTCTCCCCCGACTACCAGTACGCGGTGGTCGGCGAACCGAAGCGCGAATATCTCTGGGTTCTTTCGCGATCGAGCACGTTGCCCGACACGACACTCAAGAATATTCTCAGCCGCGTCGAACAACAGGGATATGATCTCAAAGATCTCATCTACACAAAACACAGCGGCGCGCAGTGAAGCATGAGAAGATGGTCCCGTGCTTGACTGTGATTGATGACTTTAGTATGATGATTCCAACGCTGTTTCTTCGAACACCACGGATGTCTCCGAAGGGGGCATGAGGCGGAGCCAAAGACGTTCGTCCCGCGCAATTTCCAGAGTCCATTCGCACCCCTCTCTCAATTCTTCAAGGATTCCTGCATAGAGTCTTCTCCCGACGGGAACCGCCCGGATGGGCCAGCCGCATGTGCAGCGAAGGGCGTTCCCGGACCGGG
>DATJPR010000200.1:0-17668 GCA_035506295.1 Bacteroidota bacterium
CCCGTCCAGCATGGCTGCCTGCGTGCTGAAGGCTTCGTCGGTCCAGGACCAGGGAAGCGCTCCGGCATACCCTGCCGCGTAAAGCGTGTCGAACATCCCGCCATGGGTAAGACCATAGTGGCTGCTGTCCGTCATCGGAAATTCTCCGATGATGATTGGCTTGGTCAGTCCCCAGATCGAGGCAGGATGGCTGAACGGCGAGTTGCTTGCGCCGTTATTCGCGTAGTAGAAGTGCGCCTCGTAGAAATCCAGCGTCCCAAGCGAATCTCCGCCCGCAGAGATCAGTCGAGAATCCAGATAGTAGTTGAAATTCTGCAGAGAATTCAGATACTCGATGTGGCGGATGATCTCGTCCGTGGAAATGGACATCCGGTACTTCGCTTTCAGATTCTGCGCGAATGTCAACATCTCGGTCGACGTCAACGGGATCGCCGGGCGCGTCTTTGCTTTGACCGTCGCAACGGGGACGTCCGTCAGCATTTGGAACGAGACCGTTCCGTTCGTAATCAGTGCGGTGGAATCGGCGCGGTGAATCGCGCCGGCGCAGAGGTTGATAAAGCGCTGGATCTTCGCCATCGGCACGTGATTGTAGCCGGTCCAACCGAACTCGGTGCTCATCCCTTCGGGTTCATTGAAGATCTCCCAGGCAACGATCGCCGGATGACCCTTCAGGGAGTCGACCATCGGGATCAGTGCATTGTTGATGTACGAGCGCGTGTAGTTGGTGTCGTTGAGGAGCAGGGTGTTCCGGTTCAAGACCGTCGCGCCGAGAGTGTTGTCCATCATCCCGAAGGACCACAGGCTCATCACGACACCGATATTGCGCTGCCACGCAATATCGAGCGCGCGGCGCAGGTTCGCAATCGCGTTTGTCCCCGGTCCGATAACCCTTCCCGAATCGTTGAATTCAGGCGTCCCGGTCCCGGTCGTGTGGAGCCACCAGCGGACAACATTTCCACCATGATCATGCATTTGCAGCAGGGCATTCCCAAAAGTCACAGTGTCCAACAGCCCCGGCCCGATGTCTTGAGCGTAGCTCACCCACGCCAGGTTGGCGCCGCTGAGAAAGAGCTGTTGCTTGTTGTACGGAATTCTCGAAGGCACGCCCGCATAGACCATCGAACATGAGACAACAGCCATGACGAGGCATAGCAACCGATCGAAACGACGCATACTCCCTCCATAGATTGAAGTGCACACAACGTCTTCCGCCCTCCGCTACTGAAGTTCGACGGTCCCGGTAAGCTTGATGTCCGCCGAATTCGGACCGACCAGGATCGCATATTTCCCTTTGTCTGCCACCCAGGCCTTCTTCCCGGAGTCCCAATGCGCGAAGGCGCGCTTGCCGAGCCGCAGTTCGACGGTGGCCTGCCGTCCGGGCTCCAGGCTCACTTTGTGAAATCCCTTCAATTCCTTGATCGGCCTCGGAACCGGACTCTCCATTTCCTGAACGTACAGCTGGGCCACTTCCGCACCGGCCCGTGCCCCGGTATTCCTGAGAACGAATTTCGCCGTGACCGTGTCGTTCTCCGAAAATGTTTCGCAGGAGATCGACAGATCGCTATAGCCAAACGTGGTGTACGATAATCCGTAGCCGAAAGGAAACAGAGGCTCGATGTTCTGCTTTTCGAACCACCGATATCCCACGAAGATCCCTTCCGTGTAGTGCACATCGTAGACAGGATGCTCGCGCTCCCTTCCTTCCGGCCAACCGGAATACAACCGCTCGCCGGCGGGAAGGTAGTCATGCCCCGGCGAATCCCGGAATTCTTTCTCGATCGTCATGGGAAGCCTGCCCGAGGGATTGATCTTGCCCGAGATCACTTCCGCGAGCGCGGTGTTCCCTTCCTGGCCCCCGTACCAGGCATAGACAATCGCTTTTGCCTGGTGCGCCCAGTCGGTCATCCGGACGCCGCTTCCCGAGGTCACCACGACGATCGTGCGGGGATTGTGCTGAACGCACATCAGCACCCTCCCCTCCTGATCCTCCGGAAGTGCGAATGGCCTGTCCCACCCTTCGCTGTCGCGCGTGCCGACGTTGCAGATCACGGCGTCCGCGGATTGGATTTCCGCCGGGGTCGGATTCCGGATGAACGTGATCGCCTCGCCGAATTCCTTCTTCAGTTCATCAATCATGAGTCGGGGTGCATATCCCTTGACGGCCGCGGAACCGCCACCGGCGGCAAGAGAATCAACAAACGTCCCGGTCAGAAGAATCCTGCCGGCACCCTTGATGAGCGGAAGGACCTTTCCCTCATTTTTCAGCAGCACAATCCCCTCCCGCGCGGTCCGGAGCGCGACTTCCTGATGGCGACGGAAGCGATCGTAGAACGATGAATCGCTCGTTCTCTCATCGAGGCGCATCGCAAAATAGGTCCGCAGGATCGACCTGACCATCCGGTCGATGTCCGCCGGGGCGATCTTTCCCTCATCGAGAAGCGCCCGAACGTCCTTGAGCGCCTCGGCACCAGGCATTTCAATGTCCTGCCCGGATTTCACAAGCTTCTCGCCATCGTAGACCGATTCCCAGTCGGTCATGACAAGCCACGAAAACCCAAGCTGACCTCGAAGGATATCGTGAATGACCGTGGAGCTCTGTCCGCACCATTCGCCGTTCAGAAGGTTGTACGATGTCATCACGGCCTTTGCGCCTGCCGCGATCCCCGCTTCGAACGGCGGAAGGTAGATCTCGTGCAACGCGCGATTATCGACCACGGAATTGCTGCGTCGTCGATAGAACTCGGTGTTGTTCGCGACAAAGTGCTTGAGCGTCGCCACCGTGCCGGTGCCTTGAAGCCCGAGCACGTATTCTTCGATCAAACGGGCACGGAGAAACGGGTCCTCACCGAAGTACTCGAAGTTGCGGCCGCATTGCGACGTCCGATAGGCGTTCATCCCCGGACCCAGGAGAATGCCGATCCCTCCTGTCCGGCATTCCTCTCCGATCGCCTCAGCGTACTCATAGGCGAGCGCGGGATTCCACGTCGCGGCGAGACAGATCGGGCACGGGAACGCGGTTGAACGCTCTAGCGCATAGGGCTTCAGGTTGATGTCGCGGAAGCTGTCACGGATGTGGACCCCTTCCGTAGCATCGCTCATGAACACTTCCCGGAGTCCGAGCCGCGGGATCGGCCGGATAAAGAAATGACGGTCGCCGCCGATGTACGCGATCTTTTCCTCCAGCGTCATCTGTGACAGCACAGAGTCCGCCATGGCTTCCGCCTGCGCCGTCGGCCTCGGCCGGAAGTTCATGGTACCAGCATTGTTCGTTTGAGCCATCAGAGCATTCCCGGAGACAAGCACTGCGCCAAAGGCTATCCGCCAGAAGTCTCGCATGGTTCTATCCCTTGATACAACAGTTGGCATCGCACGGCGGTGTCCTTGGCGCACAGTTCAGCATATGGTATTGATGAATCATCACAAAATCCACGGTTACCGTTCCTCATCGCTCGAGAACAGGGTGAATTTTTCCATCTGACGGATCAGCTGGTCCGCCATCAAGTGGTGCGTTTGCACCGTAGGATGGCCGTTGGCAACATACCCACCGGGGAATTCATCGAAGGTCGCATAGAAAACATTTTCGTCGCCCTCCTTCTCTTCTCCCTTGACGACCTCCTTGACGTTTTCACGTATCCATTGAGGGTAGGCTGCAACGGCGACGATCTTCACATGCGGGTAGACGGAACGCACGACGGCGATGAAGTTATGGTAGGCTTTTTGAAAGAGCTCGGAGTTCGCGTCAGAAACATGGCCGGTGGAGTCCTTGAGCCCGGAAAAATCATTCAGGCCCAGACAGATGACGACGACATTCGGCACCCACCGCGAGAAATTCCATTTCGGCTCGGCGGAATCCATGAACGTGCGGTCGAACCTGAGCGGGAGCGTCTGGTTCCGGTCTCCCTGCCAGTCGCAGAACATGCCGCCTCCGGATCTGCAGGTCGTCGTGTACTGCGCATCGAAGTGCCGCGCGATGATTGCGGCGAACCCTTCATCGATGTTCGTCACCGGGAAACGTTCCTCCCAGGGAAGAGACGGCGCGTGGGCTTCATTGCTTTCCGCCGCAGTGAACGAGTCGCCGATGAACTCCATTTTCCGTTCCGGCTTCGGAGCAGGCGGAAGGAGAGTCGCCCCGCTGTCGAGGAGAAATCCATCGAAGGTGTAGATCTCATCGAACGTGATATTCCTCCTGCTGAACCTCAATGTGTGGCGCGTGTTCTCGAGACCGGATGCGAGCATGTAGTCGGCGGCCCCGGGCCTGGTGCCGTGAAATACACCACGGAAGGAACCGTCGACGTAGACGTTGTAGTAGTTGGTGCGGTCGTTCAGTCGGATGCCGATGCTCGTTCCTCCGAACTCAGCGACAATATACACGCCGGGCCATGAGAACCGCGGATGAAGCGGGTCGCTCGTGTCCCACCGCCCGAAATACTGGATGTAGGGATCGTTGGCAGGTACGAAATTCATCGATATCGTCATATGCGGCGCTCCGAGGAGAATCGTGAGGAGCAGCGTCAGTCGCCATGAAGCATGTCTGAGCAAAGGGAGTCCTCCTCTTGATGTGAAGAAGTTGTATTGATGTCCAGAGGCAAGAGGGATTATAAAGCACAGAGAGTGCCAGATTTTCCCCGTGCAAACGAGCGGGGAAAGGCGCGAACCGACGATGCGAATTATCAATGTAATAAAGAGCACACAGGGACGATAATGGTGCGTGGAGAGGGCAGCCGGAAATCGAGGATCGAGGATTGGGATTGATAATGAGATGAGGAAGAAGTACTTTAGCATGTCCTAAGACTCTTCTGCCTCAGATCTAGCCTCCGGAGAGCCCGCCATGTTCTGGTTCAACCTCATCAAGAGTTTCATCGGTATTTTTCGCGAAGGGCAAACCCCGGCACAGGTTGCAGGTGGGTTCGCCCTGGGAACACTCATCGGGTTTTCCCCGATGCTGACGTTCCAAGGGGTTCTCGTCTGGCTCATTATCCTGGCCCTTGATGTTAATATGGCTGCCGCCCTCCTTGCCATGACGGTATGCAAGCTGATCGCATACCTCGTCGACCCGCTCTTCCATGCCCTGGGGTATTTCATCCTTGTCCGCGTAGATGTTCTCCAGGGCCTCTGGACGAGCCTCTACAATGCCCCCATTGCTCCTTTGACACGCTTCAACAATACGGTGGTGATGGGCAGTTTCCTCTTTGCCATCATCTGCTTCGTGCCGGTGTACGTCGGCATGAAAAGAACCGTCGTGGCGTACCGGACCCATATACATTCACGGCTGGAGAAGTGGAAGATCTACCAGATTCTCGACAAGAGCAAGCTGGTAAATTACTACCGCCGCATCCGTGATTGGAGGGGCTGACCCATGCGGAAGAAATTCGTCTACTTCATTCTCGTCCCGTTCATCATCTGCACAGTCGTCGTCTACCTCTTCATTGATCGTTGGGTGGAGGCAGGCCTCGAGCTTGCCGGGGAATCCATCGCCGGCGCCAAGGTGGAGATGGATCACTGTGTCGTGACGCTTTCCCCGATCGGGATCCGTTGGGACCGGTTGCAGGTCGCTGACGCCAACGATCCCTGGAAAAACCTCTTCGAAACCGGGCGGGTCCAGTTCGCTCTCGACTTCGGCCAGCTTCTCCGGGGAAAGTACATCATCCAGACGATGGAGGTCAACGACCTTATTCTCGGGACCAAGCGCACGACGGACGGCTCGCTCCCGGCGGCAAAGCGCGCGGCGGAGACGCCCGCGTCGAGCGGTCCGTCGTTTGTCGAGACCGCGCGCGATGCTGTGGGCAAAAACATCGAAGAGGCATTGCCTTTGAACCCTGACATGTTCAAGGCCGGGCTGAACGTTGACAGCCTCGTGAAAGCCCTGGACATCCAGACCGTCAAACGGATCGACTCCCTCCGGTCACAGACGCTTGCGGCATCGAAGCAATGGGATGCCGCCTCCGCGGATTTCGAATCCGGCAAAAAGAAACTGACCGAGGTCGAGGCGAACCTCAAGGCCATCAATCCTTCCCAGCTCAAGGGGATCGACAATATTACGGCGGCCATTGCGACGGTCGACAAATCGGTCAACACGATCAAAGAAGTCACCGATTCGTTCAACAGCCGGAAGGCTTCCGTCGAATCCGATATCACACGGATCTCCGGATCCGTCTCCACGCTCGACGATGTCGCGAAGGAGGATTTGCGGCACCTCGAGAGCATGGCCCACCTGCCGGACCTCAACACAACGGGAATAGCGCGTCTTCTCATCGGCAAGGAGATGTTTAATCGGGCACTCACCTATTTGCACTGGATCGACGTTGCCCGTGCGTACATTCCGAAACACAGCCAGCAACAAAAAGATCCGGACCCTCCCCGCATGAAGGGTCAGGACATTCGATTCCCGGTCGAACGCGGCTATCCGAAATTCTGGATTCAGAAGGTCCTGTTGTCCGGAGGGACGGACAGCGCCACGAGCGGAGATTTCATCCGGGCGAAAGGCGAAGCGAAGAACATCACGAACGATCAGTCGGTGACGGGTGTTCCCCTCACGATCGCCCTGCAGGGAACCGAAGCGGGCGTGCGCGCCATGACGCTGAATGCGCTCTTCGACAGGACAAAGGACACGCCGTACGACGAGTACAAGGCCTCACTCTCGGGAGTTCCCCTGGCGGAATTCCGACTCGGTAACTCCGGCTTTCTCCCGGCCAGGGTCACAAACGCGAGGATGAACTCCTCCGTCATCGTGACCGTGCCCGGTGACAAATTCGACATGAATGCCACGCTCAGCTTTTCCGGGTTCGCGATGCAGTTCGACGCCGCTCCGAAGAACAAAATCGAATCCATTGTCCATGACATCCTCCAGGAGATCAAAGGCTTCACCGTCACGTTGCGTCTCTGGAACACTTCCGGCAAGGTCGACCTTGCCCTCGCGACCGATCTCGACGACCAGATTGCAGCACAGGTCAAGGGGGTTCTCGGCAAAGAGTTTACCAAAGCCCAGGACGACCTGAAGGCAAAACTCAACGCCACCATCGCGGCAAAGCGGAAGGAGTTCGATGACCTCTATGCGCAAAAGAAAGGAGCCATCGAACAGCAGATTGCGGGGGTCAAGGGGATGATCGACCAGCAGACGTCAAGCCTGGACGCCAAGAAGAAAGAACTCACCGACCGGCTCAACAAGGAGAAGCAGGGAGTCATCGGCAAAACGTTGAAAGGGATTCTGAAATGAGGATCCGGTGCCGGAAGGCGGTGCCACCGGATGCAGACGCAGCTATGATCCGTGGAGGGCGAGCGCCCAATAATCGGTGACGTAGCCCGTGAGCGACGGATCGTACCAGATGTTCCCTTCCATGATCACAGGACCGCTCGGGCAGAGGGCGATGTCCCACCCGACCGTCCGGACAGGCTGAAAAAACTTCGCCGCTTGGACGGCCAGCGATGTGATGGCGTCCCATTGCGGCACCGAAAAATGTTCGATGATCACTCCTGAATCGGGAAGTTGAGAAACTTTCCGGTACCCCCCTCGCTTCACATCCATAACAAGCCCTTCTTTCAGGAACCCTGCCTCGCGATCGATTTCGGCGATGACATTGCCGTGGCTGCCGTGGGCGAGATTGGACGCGATACCTTCGCCCACAATGATCTTCATGTCGGCCGCGACAACTCGCGCGTTCCCCGCGGGATCGATATATGTCACCAGACGAAAGGAATGGACGCCCTTCCCTCGCCCCAGGTGCGCAATGGAGGGATGATTCTGGAGTCGCTCCTGGAGAACGAACGATGAGTACTCACCGTCGTTCGACAGGTGATGGACCAGTCCCTTCGCGTCCCACGAGGTTCCCCGGTGATCGATGAAGGCTTCCCCGTCCCTGGAAAGGATCATGATCCCCGCACCGTATGCCGCCTGTGTGGGCTTGACGACAAATTCCGATGCTGAGTGGTGGACAAAAAAATCCACCCAATCATCCGGCGTATGGGGGCTCTTTCCTTCATGCGTCCATCCGGCAAAATCACGGAAGTAGAGCGCATACAATGCCGGGACGGGGAGCCCTGCGGCAAGGCAGACGCGATAGAAGATCCCTTTGTCTGACAGCAGTGATTCCCATTCGCGCGGATTCAGCCGCTGCTGGATCCGCACCATGCGGCTCCTGCTCACTGCGGACTGGACCATGTCAAGGGGTGCATCGGGGTTCAGGAGACCGACTTCATAGGCCTCCTCCGGGAGGTAGTGATGATGCAGGGCGAGGACCGTCCGCCTGCCGACTTTCAGAACGCGCCAACGATACTCCACGAACGCCCGCAGCAACACGCGCGGCAAACTGTAGGCCATCCTGAGACGCCGGCCGAGTTGTTGTTTGTCCATGGGGCAATATACTACAGAGGAGCGTGAGAAGAAATCTCCGGGGCCGCGGGAACCGCAAGGACGCCTCCCTTCGTCTCCAGGACGAAAGGAGGCGTTCCCCACCAGTGTGTGTTTGACCGCGTCTATGCGCCGACGAGTTTGCCGTTCGCTCTGACCGCGACGTTGCTCCTGGGGTCGCGAGCTCCATCACCGCCGGGGGCGGCACCGACATCCTTCGACAGGCGGAACCTCCCGATCAACTGTTGGAGGTTCTCTGTCAACGTGTTCAGATCGTTTGCCGCCCTTGCGATCTGGTGTGTCCCGCTCGCCGTCTGACTCGTGACGCTGGAGATAGCCTCGACGTTTTTCGAGATTTGTTCCGACGCGGTGGATTGCTGCTCGCTTGCGGCCGCAATCTGCAGCACCATGTCCGTGACCTTCTGGCTCACCTGCACAATTTCCAGGAGCGAGCCACCCGCCTGGTCTGCCAGGAGGATGCCGGCGTTTACCTGTTTCGTCCCTTCCTCCATCGAATGGACGGCACCTCGGGTCTCGGATTGAATCTTCCGAATCATCTCGGCGATCTCCTTGGTCGCCTTTGTCGTCCGTTCCGCGAGCTTCCGGACCTCATCCGCCACCACGGCAAATCCCCTTCCCTGATCGCCTGCCCTTGCCGCTTCGATCGCAGCATTCAGTGCGAGCAAATTGGTCTGGTCGGCGATATCATCGATGACTGTCACGATCTCACCGATCTGGTCGGAAGACGCACCCAGCCCCTTGACCGTTTGCGCTGATCGTTCGACGACTTCGGCAATCCGCCGCATCCCCGCGACGGTTTCGCTGACGATTGTGCCTCCTGATTCAGCGCTCGCCTTTGCCTGCTTCGCCACACTGGCCGTCGCCGAAGCATTTTGCGCATTCTGCAGGATGGTCTTCGACATTTCTTCGACGGCGCCGGCGACTTCAGAGGTCTGGTTCGTTTGTTCCTGCGCACCGGCCGCCATCTCCTCCGTGCTTGCGCTGATTTCGTTTGACGCGCTCGCGGTGGCGGACACGGCTTCCCAGACTTCGGTCAGCGCTTTATCAAGCGACGACGCGACCTCGTTGATGGACGATGCGATCTTCCGATGATCGCCACGATACTGCCCGGTCACGCGCGCGCTCAGGTCACCCGCCGCGACGAGAGCGAGGACGCGACCTCCGTCCTCAACCGGCTTAATGACCGCGTCCAGGGTCCTGTTCACCCCTTCCAGCACCTTTCTGAATTCACCCTGGTGTCTGCCGGCCTCCGCCCGGAAATTTAGCTGGCCATCGACGGCGGCCGCGGAAAGTGAACCCGTGTCCTCGACCAGGCGTTTGATGGCTTCTTCCATCTGCACGTAGGCAGGGACGAGCTCGTCCTGCTCGCACCTCCGACCTGTGCCATTACCCGTGGCCTTCAACGGCTCAAGATCGCTCAGGTCCCCCTTCGATATGTTCTTCGCGATGTCGAGGAGTCTGATCAAGTGCTCGCGGACTTCGTTGGTGGCCTTTGCCACCTCTGCAAAGATCCCTGGGTAAGCTCCTTCCACTCTTCGGGTATAGTCGTTCACCGCCATCCGCTGGAGGACCGCATTGGCTTCGACGAGTCCGCCCAGGCCGTCGATGCACCGATTGATGTTGTCCTTCAGTGTGTTGAAATCGCCGCGATAGGCCTCGGTGATCTTCTCGGGGATCACTCCCTTGCTGATCCGGTCGATGGAATCCGCGGCGACCGCCATCGGGCCCGTCAGGGCATCAAGCGTCGCGTTGACACCCTCCACCACCGCCCGGAAATCTCCCTGATGTTTCCCCACGTCCGCGCGGACAGACAATTTGCCCTTCACCGCCTCCTCCGATAAGAAACGAGCGTCGGCGACGAGATGCTCGATGGCAAGGATGCACACGTTCAAGTTGTTCTTGATGGTATTGAAGTCGCCGCGATAGTTCTCGGTGATCTTCTCGGGAATATTCCCTTTGCTGATCGCGTCAACGTATCGTGCCGCGACGTTCAACGGACCGATGACTGCATCCAGCGTGTCGTTGACCCCTTTGACAACGGCCCTGTACCCGCCTGCGAACTTCGACTCGTCTCCGCGGGCGGCGAGACGGCCTTCGACGGCTGATGCTGCGAGTGACGTCGTTTCCTTCATGAGCGCATCAAGCGTTACTGCAACCCGCCGGAAAGCATCGGCAAGTTCATCTTGCGAGGCCACGATTTTCCTCGTTGACTCCGCGAGCATGCCCACTTCATCATTCTGACGGATCGTCACTTCCTCGCTCTGCAACGTCATCTCCCCCGACACGTCCCCTGCGGCAATGCGTTGGGCACCGTCCTTGAGCGAGACGTTGCCGTCCGCCACCCTGCCGAGGATCTGGTTCACGGTCTCAAGCGGAGCAACGATGATTCTGGTGACCCAAAGCGTCACCACCACGGAGAGCGCGACCGACAACACGAGCACTCCCACAAACATCCAGAGCATCGTATGGTAGGTCGAGCTCGCCGCGGCATAGGTTGCACCGCTCAACGTGGATTCGATATCCCGGGCCTCCGCGAGTCTGGCCGAAAGATCGGCGAATTTTTCCTCGGCATTGACCATGGCCATGGTGGCGGAGTTGAGATCCACGGTCCCAAGGTCCACAACCGTCGCTGCGGCTTTTCGATATTTCCCAGCCGCCTCGAAGGCCTCAGCATACTTTCCCTTCAGCCCGGGTTCAGCCGTCACATCTGCTAGACTTTTGAGAAGGATAAGCGCAGAATCGATGGCGGAGAATTGAGCCTTGCCGACCGCTTCGATCTTCGCCTGATCGAATCCGGCCTGCCCCCAGGTGATCATCTTGTAGATGTTCCCCTGCGCTCCCAGGATGTTCTGTGTCGCTCTGTCAATCATCAACGATGAGCGAAGACCGTCATCAACAAAATACCTCAGGGCATCCTGCTGTTGTCGCAGCCCGAAATAGCTCCCCGCGGCGATCACGAGAAAGAAGAAAAGCATGAGCCCGGGGGCGATGAGCATTTTTCGTGAAAGCCGCAGGTTTTGTATAAACGTCTTCATCGAGATTCCCTTCTTACGGTCCATCCCCAGTGCTGCACCGTCAGATGTTCGCAATGAGTTCAATCCTCATCCACGTGGCAACACTCGCATCCTTGAAAAAGAAACTCCCCGGCTGCAGTCGTTCCCAGACAACATGCCCCGTGAAGGTCTCGTTCAAGGTGTAGTAGATTCTCGCCGAGAACAGATTTCCTCTGTTCTTTCCTGTGCCGCCCGGGAATTTCGCCGCAAGCGGAGCCTGCGGTGCCGACAGATTGTAGAAGCCAAAGATCCCGTTGACCTCCTTGGAGAACGCGAAAGAGAGGCTCGGGCCGATCGAAAGATAATTCGTCCAATACCCCACGCCGGACTCCTTGGTGAAGGAATAGTAGTACAGGTCATTCCACTTGGGTGTGCGGCCCCACATCGGATCCCATCCTTCCCTCGCCGTCGTGCCAGGTTTGTCACCGCTCAAATAGACTGCCTTGAGGCTAACCATCGAGGGCACGGCACCGGAACCACCAGTCTTGTAGTCCAGGTACGAATAACCACCAAGACCGGTCCATTTCTCGTTTCCGTACAGACCGAACTCATAGGCACCCTCGCCTGTGAACGACAGTCCTGCCACCAGAGGCAGCTTGATCCTGCCGCCAGCGGCGTTGATATGAGACCGGACGGGCCGATCGATGCTAGTGTAGTTTTCCTTGTGCAGGAGATACGCCTGAAGATTCGTTGTCCCAAGATCACCGGTGTAATATACCCCTGCTCCTCCTTCTCCACCGTCGTCAAGAAGCTGTGCCTGGTCATGAACCCTGGGGAGAACCCGGTCCATCCGCGGAACGAAGGAATAGAAGAGGGTCAGGAGATGCTGTGGCGCAACAGCGACGTCAGCACGGATGGCGTCGAAGTACGTGGTGCGCGAGCCGTCCAATGACGTTCCATCCGCAACGAGAAATCCCTCGCCGAGCACCATATTCTGACGTCCGACCGTCACCATAGCGGGGACCATCGATTGGAGATTCCATTTCGCGTAGAGTTGATCGAAAAAGAATTCGTTGGAGGAGAATCCTTTATTGGTCGGCGCAAAATAATACCGGAATTCGTTCCCCAATTTCACGGTCGTTTCCAATTCCTCGACCGGAACGTATTGCACGGTGAGAAGGCTGCGATACCGCGAATACGAGCTCCCACCGTTGGCGGACGACGCCATTGTCGTTGCGTTGTCCGTCGATTCGATCCTGAATCGCTCCTGGAACGAGATCCGGGGCTGTCGTTGGTCGACTACCGCTCTCTGTGGCTGGTTCTCCGGAATCTGGTGCGCACCTTCGCGTTTTTCGTGCGCCGCGGACGAGACTACATTCGTGGTGGAATCGGCATTCGTCGCAGTTCGAGCGGCAGCAACAACCTCATCTGATTTCGACGTGGTGACCTGAGCGACGCCAAGCTGGCATCCGATCGCCGATGCCATAATCAAAAGTGCGATGGTCTTCATAAAGCAATCCTCCCCTGAAACATCAAGCTTTTGTGTTATCCTCGGTTCATTTGTATGCGCCGCATCCGACGATGCAGTCATCTACCTTCTCGATGTACGCGGTCTTGTCTTCGATCCGCTTCGACACCGGGTTGGACCATTTGTAGTTCTGCCAGCCGCTCCCCTTGGACTGCGCAAGTTCGATCCGCTCCTTCACAAAGGACTTGCCATCGGCATCCTTGAGATCGATCAATTCTTTCCCCACCATCTTCGGATTTCCTCCGTGCGCGAGGCAGACGCCATTCAAATCATACACGAAGACATATAAGTCGCCTTCCACGAACTTCCCTTTCGGATCGCTGAATTCCGAAAACGCCTTCTCCTTCCCGTTCGCCTTCAGATACGTGACTGCCTTTTTGACCATCGCCTCGGCGTCCGACTTCCCGTGTTTTGCCTGGGCCGAAGCAGCGCAGGTCAGAAGCATCATGGACATCACAACTGCGATCAACCGTTTCATGGATTCCACCTCCACATGATTCTGGTTATACATGAATTTGCAGGACAGAGCAATGGCAGGATGGATGTCCAAAAGCAGTGCCACCAAGTGGTGAGTTCGACAACACCGCGAGAACATCTTGAGATTTTCCGGGAGGAGAAGAATGATGCTTCGAATCGCGGAAACTCGGTCGGAACTGGTGAGATGAAGAAAAATTGTGGCGGAAGTTCGAGGAGGCGTGTTACCGATGTGTGGAAAGGTTGAAATCCTGACTCAGGAGGGAATGTGATTTCTTCACGACAGGAGGGATCGGAAGTGGGCGGAGGCGAACATTGTGCAGGTGGTCAGGAATTCACTCAGGGGCTTCTCCCGATCAACTCATCCACCTTCCGGAGGACGTAGTTCGGATCGAAAGGCTTGGCGATGATCTCCGCAACACCGAGCGCGAACAACTCATGCGCCTGATCGGGATCAATGTAGCCGCTCGTGAAGACAAGGCGAACGTTGCGGTCGATCTGCCGAAGTTTCATGAAGAGGCTCATGCCATCCATCCCCGGAAGTCCGTAGTCCGACACCACTGCGGAGATTTCCCGGGCGTGCGATTGAAACAGCCGGAGCGCATCGACGCTATGGGCGGCGCTCAGGACTTTGTACCCCTCTTCTTCGAAGAGCTCGCTCAGTAACTCCCGCATCGGCTGTTCGTCCTCGATGATCAGCACGGCAGGATGCTCCGCCGCGGACGCTGCCGGCGCGCGATCTCTCCCCTCAATGGAGGACATGGAATCCGGCACCGGCAGGTAGAGAGAGAATGTCGTCCCGACGCCGATCTGGCTTTGAACGTCGATAAATCCGCGATGGGCGCGGACGATGCCATACACGACGGAGAGGCCGAGCCCGTTTCCTTTGTCCCGTCCCTTCGTGGTGAAGAACGGCTCAAAGATCCGGAGCCGCGTCACCTCGTCGATGCCCGTGCCCGTATCCGCCACGCGGATGCAGAGATATTCGCGTTGTCCCTGCGTGACCGGATAGATCTTGAGCGTCTCCGATGCCACCCGTTGCGTCCCGAGAGTTATTCGTCCTCCTGAAGGCATGGCATCGCGCGCGTTGACACAAAGATTGAGGAGCGCTTGATGGAGCTGCGTGCGATCGCCCAGGATCGTGGTCGGGGGATCCTCCAGCTCGATGTCGAAGACCATCGTTTTCGGAAAGGTCCCTTGAAACATCGAGAGAAGCTCCCTCACGACTTCATCGACGACCAGCGGTTCGAACAACGTCTCCGTGTTCCGGGCATAGGTCATGATCTGCCGGACCAGTGCGGCTCCGCGGTCCACCGCCGTCAGAATGGCCTGGACGTTCGGCTCGATATCAGGCTGCTCGCCGATCTTCTTCCTGACCAGACCGAAATGACCGAGGACAATGCCGAGGATGTTGTTAAAGTCGTGCGCAATGCCGGCCGCGAGCGTGCCGAGACTCTCCATCTTCTGTGACTGGCGGAGATCTTCCTCCAGTTTCTTCCGTGCGGTGACGTCCCGCGACACGACCACCACCTTTTCGGGATTGCCGTCCCGGTCCCGGACCAGACTCCCGAGCGATTCTATATCCCGCGTTGTTCCGTCCTTTGCCACGAAGCGGAACTCCGCCCGCTCACCGATGCCCGATGCCACCGTCCGCCGGAACACCTCGCGGATTCGTTCGCGATCGTCGGGATGAATCTCCCGGAATGAATCGGTGCCTCGCAGCCCCTCCGGATCGCCGAGGATGTTTGCGTACGACGGGCTGTTGTAGACCCTCTTCCCCTCGAGATCAAGCACCGCGATCAAGTCCGTGGCGTTTTCCGCGATGAGACGGAACATTTGCTCGCTTTCCCGGAGCTGCCGCTCGGCCTGCTGTCGAATGCTTCGGTCCTCGACCTCCTGGAGCGCCCGGCGAACGGCCGGCACAAATCGCTCGATGCGGTGCTTCAGGACGTAGTCGGTTGCACCGTTGCGAAGGCTGGTGATCGCTGCGTCTTCCCCCATCGTGCCGGACACGAAGATAAAGGGCGTATCGGGCGCCAGCTCTCTCGCAACAACGAGCGCAGATTTGCCGTCGAACGCGGGGAGCGTGAAATCTGAAATGATCAGATCGAACCGGTCGTTCGTCAGCGCAAGACGGAACTCCTTCTCCGAATCGATACGGAGAATATCGGCTGCCACTCCTTCGGCACGAAGGAGCGATTTGACGAGCTCTCCGTCCCTTGCATCGTCTTCGAGGTGCAATATGCGCAATGGGGGTTTGGTCTTCACGTTCTCATCCAGCGATGTGCTCATGATCTGTGGGCAGACTGAAATAGAACGTGGCGCCGTTGCCCGGCGCTCCTTCGGCCCACGTCCTCCCGCCGTGCCGGGCGATGATCCGGCGAACATTGGCGAGTCCGATCCCGGTCCCCTCGAACTCGGCCGTGCTGTGCAACCGTTGAAAAACGCCGAAAAGCTTGTCGGCATATTTCATTTCGAATCCCACGCCGTTGTCGCGCACAAAGAAGACCACCTCCTCACCCGTAGACTCGGCGCCGATCTTGATCCGGGCCTGGTCCCGGGGACGCGTGTACTTGATGGCGTTGCCAAGGAGGTTCTCAAACACCGACCTCAGCATCGACGGGTCCCCCAGAACCGTGGGGAGAGGATCGACAATCCATTCGATGCGTCTCCCTTCCCTCTCCCAATGAAGGGTTTGAATCGTGCTCTCCACGAGCGTGCCGGCATCGACAGCCATGCGCTGCAATGGGGTCCTGGCCATGCGGGAGAATGCGAGAAGCTGATCGATCAATAATCCCATCCTCTTTGCCGAGTCCGCGATGATTCCCACGAACCTCTTCCCCTCATCGTCCAGCGATCTCTCAGCATGACCCATGAGCAGCCCCGCGAACCCGTCGATATGCCGTAAGGGCGCCCGGAGATCGTGGGAGACGGAGTAGGAAAAGGCTTCAAGCTCCCTGTTGGCGACCTCAAGCTGGGCCGTGCGTTCTTTGACGAGTTCCTCCAGATGCTCGCGGTACGCCTTGAGTTCCTCGCCCATTTCCTGCTCCTTGGTGACATCCTCGGACAGGATCAGGACTCCTTCGGGGACAGGTTCGATCCTGAGATCAAACCACCCTTTTGCACCGTCCCCGAAGGTGAATTCATTGAGTCGACGGGACGGGGTGCGCTCTTCCATCGTCGTCCGGAGAGCCGCGAACATCTCGGTGCGCTCGATGCCGGGATAGGCTTCCATCATCGTCCGCCCGATGAGGTCATCTGCGGTCCGTCGACCGTGGCGGGCAGCGGAGCCGTTGACATAGAGATAGCGATATTGGAAATCGATAATCTGAACACCTTCGAGGAGGTTCTCCAGCGACGCTCGAATTCTCTCGTTTGCCCGCCGCAGCGCCTGTTCCGCCCTTTTTTGTCCTGTAATGTCTCGCGCGATCTTGGTTGCCCCGATGATTCGGCCTGTCGCATCCTTGATCGGCGATATGGAGACCGACACGTCGATGAGAGAACCATCCTTTTTCCGACGAACGGTTTCATAGTGGTCGATCACTCCCCCCTCTCCGATTCTTCGCAGAATCTCTTTCTCCTCCTTCACCCTGTCAGGCGGAAAGAGCATCCTGACGTTTTTGCCGATGACCTCACCCGCCACATAGCCGAAGATTCTCTCGGCGCCTCCATTCCAACTGGTAATGATCCCGTCGAGGGATTTGCTGAGGATGGCATCGTTTGACGCGTCGACGATCGCGGAGAGGTACCGGAGCCGTTCGACATCCTGCGCGGCCGAACGCGTATCCCGAATGATGCCGGCCGCGGCCACACCGGCGTTGCGGCTGAATTGGAACAGCGTCACTTCGACCGGAAGTTCGACAACGTCCTTCCGTGTCATGCTCAGGATCAGCGGGGAACCGTCGGCGAAATTCGGGGACGCCAGAAGAGCGGAAAGGGTCGCCCCGGCTCTCAGAGAAGGAAACGTGAAGAAGTCATCCCACGCCTTGCCCACCAGGTCGTCGCAGGATACGCCGAGAACCTGACCGGATTCGGCATGGAGATCGAGAATCGTCCCCGCAGGAGAAAGCAGCATTACTCCATGGGCCATGGAAGGCTTCGGCCTCCATCTTCCAACGCAATGAGTCCCCTGCCCGATCCGGGGAAATCATCATCCTTGTCACAAAGCCCGGTCCGGGAACGCCCTTCGCTGCACATGCGGCTGGCCCATCCGGGCGGTTCCCGTCGGGAGAAGACTCTATGCAGGAATCCTTGAAGAATTGAGAGAGGGGTGCGAATGGACTCTGGAAATTGCGCGGGACGAACGTC
>DATJPR010000201.1:0-5750 GCA_035506295.1 Bacteroidota bacterium
GCCTTGTGCCGGCGCTATCAGATACTTTCTTGATCCAATACAATCCAGGTCCCAGTGATGATCCAGAGTTCTCGATATATCGCAGGAAGAGAGATTCCTTGGTGGAACTAGGAAGTATCGGCGGGCTTGAACTTTCAATCCCTGGCACGGGATTTATCTTTGTCTCCGGGCACAATGACAACATGTTTAACAAGCGGCGCCAATTTTCCGTCACCCGTGCGGGACTCAAGGAAATACAACAGCCATTCTACTATGTGGGCCTCCGGTCAATAGCCAAGAATGACATCCCCATTTACGGCGATACGGCATTAGCAATGAAAGTGTTGGTCTTGCATAAAGGATCGAACGTCGAGGTGTTACTCAATAGGGGAGATCTTTACTTGTTGAAGACACCCTATGGAATAGTTGGCTGGACTAGAATACCTGATAATGGCTCAGGGGATACGCCCATCGAAGGGCTCTTCTATGCGGGAGATTGATGGCAGATTGTCATTTAAGCGGAACGCCGTAGGGTTGCACCTTTGCTCGAGTCCTAGCGATACGGAATCTCCTTCACACAGGCCCTCCGTCCGATTGGATTGGGGGCTTTTCCGTCCTGATCGGCAAGGAACAAATGAGAATGTGGAAGGTGCTTTTCTGCCTGACGGGAACATTGCATGCCGTGTTAGAGTACAATCTATGCAAAGGTAGATAGCTCTCGAACCTCAATGTAGATACCGACAATTCGCTTGAAACAATCTGTGAAGCACGATCGCTCACATGTGGGCCATTTGTTATCACCAGGAATAATCAGCCTTGTCGTACTCCCCTTGCTGTTGGTGTGGTATGTCTATCGCACACCCCCAGCCAAATCTTTGGTAGGAATGGAGCTCAATATCTTCCCTGATTCGAGAATGTCGGCATCGATGGCGGCCTTGTATCCTGGTGAAGACGTCCCTCCACAGGGCGATTGGACGACTCTCCACATTGATAAACGGCCTTTCGGTGACTCATCTCAATTTGCGGCTTTGAGGATTGCCCTTCGATCGCACGTCTCTGAAAGAGACACAGAGAAGGGGATTTGTATTCACATAGATCGAGAGGCGCCCTACGATTCATTCGTTCGCACCGTCGATATCTTAAATCAAGAGAATGTGGCCAGATTCTGGATCGTATCACAGGATATCTGGGTGCCAAAGTATCCCCGATACAACCATTTCAAATCTAACTCTGCAGCATTCATCTGTGGAGGTGTGATTTTCCGCGAGATGCGGTCAACCAACCCTCGGCAAACCTTTTCTTCGTTCTTGGAGACATATCAGTTTCTTGGTGATCGAAGAATATTGGGAACTGCGGTGATTGTTCTTGTAGCGTGGATCATCTTGCTGATTTACGGGATTTCAATTGGGTTGCGCAGAACCTTCCCCTGGAGAGTCCGCCGTCAGTCTAGCGGTGGTAACTGATCCGCGGTTGCTCCATTTCAATCTGTTATGTAATTGACCAACCCCAATCAGACCTCGCGGTGACGACCCGAGCTGCGGGTGAACATCATCAGCTATTGAATCCCGACCAGGCCGAGGCGGTAGCGTGTGGGACTGTGGGAGCTGCGGGTGGGTCGCATAAGGCGGGAACCAGAGGTTCGAAGGCGATTCCCAGAATGGTTTGCTTTAGAGGAGATAATAAGACATGAAGCCCAATCTGGTGACACTTTTGTTCGTTTTATCGTTTGGCATCGAAGCATGTTCGACAACGTATGTCCTTACAAAGGTTCCGCAGCAAACCCCCTACTATACAACGCAGTATATGTCATATGGAGAACTGATGGCAAAAGCTGATGGAAAGGTCGTCACGATAGTCATGAGAGACGGCAATCAAGAACGCGGGGGACTATCTTACGCCGATCCCGATAGCATCGCATGGGGCGATTCAAAAACCGGCTCGATGCGCAGCGTTCCAACTTCTCAAGTGCATCACCTGGAGCTTTCTAGCAACTTCGCGTGGGAGGGCGGAGCGATCGGCCTTCTGTTGTTCACTGTTCCCCCGCTTGCGGCAGGAGCGTGGGGGCCTCAGTACCCTTCAAGGCGTGATGAGCCTGACTACAGTTCGCGCCCAGTCATTGTGATCCTAGGGATGTTTGGAGGGGTGGCTGGTTTCGGAATTGGCAGCCAAATCAATGAAACACAGGAATTTCATGTAGTGCCCGTTGCAGGACAGAGCAAGACGAAATCTGATTCAACAAAGTGATTGAGTCAGACTTCAAAACGTCGTTTTCCCTTGAACAAGCTCCGCCGTTCAGTTGGGGGTACGTGACGGCCCGGGTAACAGTCGGTCCCAACCAGGCCGCGCGGTCACGGGCTGTGACTCAGAGCGGCGGGATCGCAGGTGAGCAATTCTAGTTTAACATGATGGTTGATGGATGGGTCCTTGGAAACGATGGGCTCCACCCAGTTCGTTGACACTATCACAAAACCTGGCTGCCGTATAGGCAATATGCCGTTCTTGGACGCTCCACATTTCATCCTGTAGGAGGCGATTGTGGTATCCTCGAACTTGTACTCGGTGTCGTTAACGAGATTCGTGTTCCTTCCCCTTGCGCTTGGATTCTGCATCGTATCATGCAGGACCATGGCAACTTATCAGTCTGTCCGGAATCAGGCGGCTCTGGATTCCGTTCACACGATTGGCATCGCGCCATACCTGATGAATGAAGCTGCGATCGCTGTCTACGACAGCGTTTTCTGGGCACTCGATACGACGCTGATTACAAACTTGCGCGCGAGTGGCCGATTTCAGCGGGTTGTCCCGTGGGAGGCATTGAGATTGTACGTCGATGAACACGCCAGTGCGGTAACACCGCGGCTGTTCGACCGAGCGAAGCAAGATCATATTGACACGCTCCTGTTCTGCAAATTGGAGGTGCTGAAGTCAAGCTACATGTTCTTCCCTTTGGAGGACGCTGCAGTAACTCTGGTTGTGTACGAAGTTAATAGTAGATCGGTGATACTGTCACTTCGCTTCAGCACCCAGCAACGTGCATCGCACTTTGTTCAGCCAGGTATTGGCCAGATGACCAGAGATGCGACCGCGGGAGCTGTTGAGATTCTGTTCAACGAGGCGAAGCTGCCCTCCTAACTTTCGACGGCTTCGAGGCTCCATGTTAGGAATACTCGTGGCCCTACCTAGGGAATCAGATGACCCGTGACAAAAGGCGGCAGATGGGCCTAGATGCTGACCGCGAAGTCGAACCAGCAATGGGTGAGTCGCATCGAACCCAGCCGGCCGAGCGGTGAGGTCGGGGAGTCCAGACGCCGTAGGTAAGTCGCGTCCCTAGATCACGCCAGGAGGTTCAATCTTAACTATTTTGGAGCGAATGGGCTCAATCGCGGATCCATGCGGCGTTCGGAGCTGGTAAATTTGCGTTGGACAGACATAGATCTGGAAAGAAGGGTAATCCAGACAGAGAGCTCGGCGACGTTTAAGACAAAAGCGGGACGACGACGAACAATCCCACTAAGCGATGCCGCGTTAATCTTACTCCGATCCAGGTTGGCGAAGAACAGTTTGGAGTATGTGTTCTTCGACAGGGGTGTGAAAATAGAGTCCCAACACGTCACGCCTTATAAAGGTATCTATGAATTGATTGGTAGTATCTTAGAGTCTGTGTAAAATGAAAATCGGGTGATCTTCCCGTATATTTTGTTCGCCAGAACCAAATACACGAAGGAGGAACCACCCGATGATACCACAGCGCAAACGTAAGGAGATCGCCGGAGAAAAGAAACTCCCCACGGCCGCTGAGCTCCGGAGGCAGACCTGGGCATCGATCGAGGGCATTGTTGCTGTCCTGATGAAGATCATGTTTGAGATCCTGCTTGACCGGGCTGCCACCGAGCAGATTGGGGCTCTGCCGTATGAACGGACCAGCAGCCGGAAGAATTACCGGAACGGGAGTTACAAACGGAATCTAACCACCCGCTTCGGTTCAATCGAGGATCTGCTGGTGCCGCGCTTTCGGGAAGGGGCTTTGCTTCATAGCCTCTTTGCCCCCTACCAGCAACGGACCGAAGATGTCGATAAGGCATTGGGCACATTGTTCTTAAACGGCATCAGCACGCATAAATTGAAGGGGATCGCCGAACAGCTCACCGGCCGGCCCGTAAGCGCTCAGACGGTCTCCACGATCGTCCAGAAATCCGACGAGGACCTCGCTCAGTACCGGACGAAAGCCATCGAGGACAAGTACGAGTACCTCTTCCTGGATGGCATCTACGACAAAGTCCGTGAAATCGGCCTCGAACGTAAGGTTCTCCTCTGTGCCCTGGGCATCACCAAAGACGGCAAGAAGGAGATCCTCTCGTTCCGCCTGGTCGATTCCGAGAGTGAAGCGAACTGGACCGAGTTCCTGATCGACCTCAAGAACCGAGGGCTCAAGGGCAATGCCCTGCGGCTCATCACAACCGACGGCAACCCGGGCCTGAGGTCAACGCTCAAGCGGCTCTTCCCCTACAAACGGCATCAGCGGTGCATATGGCACAAGATGACCAACGTCCAGGGGAGGGCCAGGAAACGCAACCGCAGGGCGCTCATGGGCGAGTGTAAGACGATCTTCACCGCCACATCGCGACGCGAGGCCATCCATCGGTTCAAGACGTGGAAGAAACACTGGGAGATCGAAGAACCCTCGGCAGTCAAGTGTCTCGCGAAGGACCTTCGGGAGTGCCTCACGTACTTCGATCTGCCCCAAGAACATTGGAAGAGAATCCGAACGACAAACGTTCTCGAGCGCAGCTTCCGGGAGGTCAGACGCAGAACCCGACCGATGGGAGGAACCTTCGTCAACCCCGCGAGCGCTGAACGCATTCACCACAACGTCTTTGGACTGCTAAACGACAACTGGAAGAAACACCCGATTGCATTTACACAAAACTCTTGACATTACCTCCGTCGCAGTTTTCTTCAGTTTGCGGGTCGATATAGGAAAAACGGACTTGGAACTTATAGCGGATTTCCACCACGTCAGGAATGTCATTCTCTCCAACATCCTCGCACACAAAGTCCTTGAAGGGCGGAACATGCGCCCTGTCGCCACCCACTGTGATCTCGGTATTGATTTTATTGAAGCTTGACGGTAGTGATCGAGCAAGGGTCGATGGGCTGACACTCTCCAGAAGCAGGCACAGCTGGAATTTTGGTCGACCGCCATAGCAAAATTCCTCATACAAATTGTCAACGTCGGATTTTGTGATCTCAGGAACGGATTGTACCAACCTGATCAATTGGTCTTTCGAAAGTTGTCGAAGAGCAATCCTGACATCTGAGGGTTCTTTGCGGCGCAAGGTCTGGGCGTAGTGCCGAGAAAGCGAAAATGTTGAGACCTTCTTATACAAAAGCTCCCTAATTGCTCTTACCAACACGTGTCTAAGTTTGCCGTAGTCGGAATCCGGCTTGGATGCAGACATGGCTGAAAATCCCCTCTAGCTAAACAAGATCGGATTGGCCAGAAACAACAGGTAACTCTGGGCCGCCTTGGCTGTAGATCCAAAGTCTCGACTATTCAATTGAAACATGAGCGCCCCGCGCTTTGGTCTATGCGTGTAGAGATCCCATTGATAACTTGAAAAGCAAACCCTCTCGGACCGCCACTAGCTTTTCGCTCAGGTCTTGATCTTGCACTCCCAGTGTGGGTAGTCGTCCGCCTTATGCCGGTTGTTCTCCCATTGAAGGGGTTGCAGGTTGTCGAGGTCGTCGGTCCCGCCCGCAGCAACCGGCTT
>DATJPR010000202.1:0-8532 GCA_035506295.1 Bacteroidota bacterium
CGGTTCCGCATCAGGACGCTGTGTCGAGTGCTGGGCGTCTCCCGCAGTGGCTTCTACGCGTGGCACCAGGGCGCGTCCAGCGCGCGTCAGCAGGCCAATGCGATGCTGCTCGAGGAGATTACTCGGGAGCACGAGAAAAGCCACAAGCGCTACGGGAGCCCACGCATTTACCACGCCTTGCGTCAACGCGGCATGGCGTGTAGTCGCAAGCGTGTGGCCCGGTTGATGCGCTGCGCGCATATACAGGCCAAAACGAAGCGCCGGTTCAAGGTCACAACGCGCTCCCGCAAGGGATCAGCCGGTGTGCCGGATCTTGTGCAGCGACACTTTCAGGCACTGACGCCGAACACGGTCTGGACCAGCGACATCACTTTCGTCTGGACGCGGGAAGGCTGGGCGTATCTCGCCGTGATCCTGGATCTGTGCTCCCGCCGGATCGTTGGCTGGGAGCTCAGTGATCGCCTCACGGCCGACGTGATCACCACGGCCTTGGCGCGCGCCATTGACCGTCGGCAGCCTCAGGACGAACTCGTGTTGCATTCCGATCGCGGCGCTCAGTACTCCAGCCAGGAGGTTCGCACGCTGGCGCAACAACACGGTATTCGGCTGAGCATGGGAGCAACAGGATCGTGCTACGACAACGCAGTGACCGAGAGCTTCTTCCACACACTCAAAACCGAACTCGTATACTTCGAACGGTACAACACACGACAGCAAGCACGGCTAAGTATTTTTCAGTACATCGAGATCTTCTACAACCGTCAACGACTCCACTCAACGATTGGGAATATCTCACCGTCAGAATATGAAAAGCGTTTCAACATAAAGTAAAAGAACTGCTTAACTAACTGTCCGAAAAACGGGGCAAGTGCATCCCATGCAAACCTCATCCTTTAATACGTTTGTTCAGCAAGTCTATACGATCCTGGAAAACGTCTAGTGAGCCTGCCTTCAACTATTAGTAACTTAAAGAGGTAAAGAAAAGGGCCCAGACAGAATCGCTGGGCCCTCTATATATAGGCGCTCCATCTCATCCGATTCACCTGCCAACAGTCCTTGGGGTATGACTTTACTTTTTCGGCCGTTTTCCTTACAATATCCTTTCAAGACTGCATTGGACTGTATGACTCTGTATACCAAACCTTACTAAATCCTTACATACCTTCGTCGGGAATCGGAATATTTCGGTTCCAGGGTGTCCAAAACAGTCTGATTATAGAGCCCGGATGGCGAAATTGGCAGATCCCGCTTCGTGAGTTGGAAAGGCTGAAGGATATTCAAGGTTGCAGAGACGATTGAACTTCGCGGGACAGGCGCGCTAGCCTCAGGAGCTCGTGGGCACTCGGTTCCGATCTCAGGCGGGCTCTTTCAATCGAAAATCTAAACTCTAAATTCTAAAATGGTAACGCCCGGATGGCGAAATTGGCAGATCCCGCTCAGTCATCTGGAAAGGCTTGACGAGAGCCAGGAGATTCACTGAAGAGTTCTTCGCGGGACAGGCGCGCTGGCAAGTGTGCAGAGTTGCAGAGATTCGTGTTTGCTATTGTAGAGCTATGTTGCCCGGATGGCGAAATTGGCAGACGCGCTAGCTTCAGAATATAGAGCGCGAACGAAAAATCCCTTGCAGGATCAAGGGGTCTTGTGTTTCATGTCAGCAGATCTTGCCAATTCCTTACATCAATAAACCCAAGACATCATTTCGGGGGTCTCAATATGGAGGAAGCCAAGAAAATCTCAAGACGCGACGCGAACGGCTATAGGAGTTCTTCAGGATTCTGCATCAGCCGACGGAAGGGGCTCGCCAAGAACAAAGTCGTTCGCTCATAAGCTATCATCCAATCGGTTCGAATGCTTGGTGCTAGAGTACGCCGATCTTTCTGAAGTACCGGATCGTTGCTTCGACTCCGACTTCGTACGGTGTCGGTTTGAAATCGAAGTGCTGTTCAAATTTCGACGAATCAAATACGTAGTCGTGTTCGCTTTGGTACAGCATCTCGGCCACTTCCCGAAGCTGTTCCGTGAAAAGGCCTCCAAGATTCAGAAGCATTCTCGTAAACGGAAAATACTTCACTTTCTCCCCGAGTTTGCCCGCGACCAGTTGCATGAATTGGCTGGTTGTCAAGGGAGGAGCGGCGGTCGGAAGATGCCACACTTGGTTGAAGGCGGATTCTTCTTCCGCCAGGAGATATAGTGCCTTCGCGCAATCGAGCGTGTAAGTATAGGAATGTACTTTGTTCACGTCCCCAAGCGGCATCGCCCGTTTCCCTTTCGCCAATCGCTCAATAATCAGGATGAACGGCGGGCTCGTCTTGTTCGCGTATGGTCCGTAGAAATCCGCCGACCTGGCAATGAGCGCGTCGATTTTCTTCGCCGCAATTTCGGACAGAAGATACTCGACGATCTCCGCTCTCACTTGGCCTTTCTTAGAGCACGGATTTATCAGTGTCTCCTCTGTCATTCTTCCTTCCACCTTACCGTAGGGATAAACGTTGTCGAGGAAGATGAGTTTTGCGTTCTTTGCTTCACATGCCTGAACAGTGTTTCGCATGATCTTGGGCCATTGTTCGCGCCACACTGAGATGCTATAACGCAGACCGGCTAGTAGAAAGACGATGGACGATTCTTCGATGGCGTTGTTCACTTGGTTGAGGTCTGTCAGATCTGCTTTGAAGACGTCCGCACCCTCGACTGCGCGTGCATTTCTCGAAACGAGCTTCACCGATTCACCATTCGCGATCAGTTGTTCAGCGAGTGGTTGGCCAATAGCACCACCGGCACCCAGAATGATATGTTTGGAATTGGTTTTCATAGCAGTCTCGATTCAATCAGCGTCTTGATAGAACAATATCATAGTTCGATCACCCAAGCGCAAACCAGTCCTTCAAGCTACGGCACAGACTCGACGTGCCTGGATTCCAGCGATTTGACGACCCCGGATTAACGGCGCGACCCTGTCGTACGTTTGCCCCCATCTGTCACTAGCTCTTCGGATAATGACAGTTGTTCCCTTCCCTCGGTAATACCGACCTTCGATCCTACGGATAGCCTGCTCTGTCGTTCATCGGTGACTGGGGGCGGACCTGGGCGTGCAACTCTACCCCCCGTCAAAGGAACGCCGTCAAGTTGAATCTCCCGCAAAATAGCAGCAAACTCGCGCGAGTCTCGAGCAGGACTTGCCTGCCGAAATTCTGTCCGACCCTTTCAATCTCATCCGCACCCCGTGTCAAGTCTGAGGCATCAGTAACCTCCCGTAAATCTCTCTCGTATGAACTGAGTCGGTTAAGTCTTGGTTTGATTCATGCTGCAACAGCTTCGACATTGGATGGTTTGACCCTATCTTCCCTTGATGTCCGGTAACCCAAGGCACTGTGTGGTCTCTCGGTATTGTACTAGTTCTGCCACTCCAAGTCTGCGAGCATACCATCCTCTCGCCCGCATACGCTCCATTGACAAAGATCCATTCCCCGGTGGATCCTACGGAAGAATATTCTCCCAGTGGAATTCCGCCGGCCCATTCCCACTGTGAGAGAGCAGGTGTTGCAAAAAGGTATCCTATCAAGGCGTGGACAATCATCAAATGCAAAGGTCTCATTCGATAGATCTCCGTAAGTGTTTCAATCCTTCTCCTGCACAATCCGAAAAAAAGCCCCCAACAGGATTCTCTTGGGGCTTGTTCATGAAAAAGAACTCAATAAATATGCTCAGTCGCCAAAAGAAAGTCAGACGACTTCAACCAAATGCGTTCTTCGCCCGTGGATCTCGAAGGAATTCAATCGGTTGAGATCCTATCAAGCCGTTCTTCTACGGCCGATTTTCTTGAATAGTGTCTTCATGGAAGAGACGGTCAAATCGTTCCTCCTAGTTTTCCGCGATGCATGGGTGCCGATCTGATATCGTTGGCGGAAGAGCATCTCCACCGTTCACTCATTGGACTGTGGCTTAGGGTTCCGTGACTGTCACATGCTGGTCTTCAAGGACACTCCCAAATGCGTTCGAGGAAGTAACCACGCTTTTTGCTCATCGCCTGATCGATTTCTGTCCCTAGCGTGACGCATTGGCCGATTCTGCGTCATGATCCCTGCCTCAGGTCGGCGGCGTTAGGGGATGTTTTCTGTCGCGGGGATTTGATAAGACGATGTGGGGCGATCCGGGGACGACAAGGATGAGATCCAGCCTAAGCCTTCCGCAAGATGAAAAGGAAAGGACCCGGTCTCCCGAGCCCTCGAATTACGAATGATGCCCTGGCCTTTAGCGAAGCAACAAGAGTTTGCGCGTCTGGACGAACGAGCTGGCTTGGTGGCGAAAGAAATACACGCCGGTCGACACCTTGCCCGCATCCTATCGCAGAACTGTTGGCTGTCACCTGTCCCTATCGCACCAAGGTCATCTTGCGAATGACCGAGAACGACCCTGCAGTGAGCCGGCAGAAGTATGTCCCACTCGCCAAACCCCTGGCGTCGAAGGTGAAGGAGTATCTCCCTGCCGGATAGCGGCCATCTGCGAGTAGTGCGACCTCCCTGCCGAGCACATCATACACCACGAGCCTTACGCTACTGTCAACTGTCCACTGTCCGCTGACGACTGTTGTTGGGTTGAACGGATTGGGATAGTTTTGAGACAATTGAAACGATGAAGGAGCTACTGCCGATGCTTGCTGTACGCCGGTGACCGACGCAGCCACGCACTTCTCCACCCATGCGATGAAGTTGGTGTTTGCATCTCCACTGTCTTCGGCCTGTGTGTGCCCGAGTCCCCATATAGTCTCAAAGTCAACGCTCTTCACGCCGCTGTGGTTCTGAAGAGCAAGAGCGAGGTCTATTTCGGTATTGAGAGGAGCGTCGCCCTGATCTATGCCGGTACGTATTCGCCAGTAGGGTGCGACGTCGCTGCTACGACTGCCTCCGCCGCTATAGTATGTACTGTTATCGACGAGATAATACAGTGGACTGAACATCATCAGTCTTGTTTGCACAGTCTTTCCCATAGCATCCACATTGGTGCTTGCGAGGTCGGACGTGAATGAAGAAGAGTAGGTCGATGCGTATGTGTCTACGAGTGCTGCCAGATCCTGGTCGAAATGTCCTGCTGTGCCCGCTATTCCGAACAGCGTGTTCTCCGGATTCCCCTTTGCGTCGTAATCATCGTATGCGC
This sequence comes from Bacteroidota bacterium, assembly GCA_035506295.1. Taxonomy (GTDB): domain Bacteria; phylum Bacteroidota; class Ignavibacteria; order UBA10030; family UBA6906; genus DATJPR01. Next base: position 5,152 of record DATJPR010000202.1, read on the forward strand.
CCAGACCCTTTGATGCGTTCTTGTATTTTGACACGAATGAATAGAGTGCCGACGTGTCCGTTGTGGAGTATGACGATACGCTGGCGTTATTATAGCTGTTGTATCGTGATACGGCATCGTTGATCACGCCCAGAACATATTCATAGTATGAACCGTTCTGATAATAGCCGTTCGATGTTGACAACAGCGTGAGCGTATCGCCGTTTGAAGGATCCTTGAAACCGACAGCATTGACGTATGTGGCAAAATCCGCAGCAAGTCCCTTGCTGATGCTTGCATCAGCAGTGCTCAGCGAACTGCGCGTCAGTCCCATATTCCATTCGTATGCTTCATCGCCCTGATCGAGATTCGTTATCGGGCACCAGCACATACTTCCACAGATGTTGTCCTTGTATCCGCTTTCTGCTCCGATAGCCGTGAGGTAGTCACCATACAGGCTGCTGTTGCCCGATGCGCCAAAGATTGCACTCTGTGCACCGCCACCGCTCATTCCAAATGAGAATATGCGGTCAGTATTGCCTGGCACAGCGTTCTGTTTGGCCTGCAGATAACGAAAATATCTTACGGCGGCTTTGAGGTCGGTGACTCCCAGTGGTGCGCCATGTGTTCTTCCGCGACATCCCGGCCACAGGTAAATAAATCCTGCGCTCGTAAATGACGCGACATCGCTTGAATAGCCGCTTGGAGCCGACTGTGTAGCATAACCGGGCGTATTTACCGGCACCACGATTGGAGCTCTCAACGCGGTATATCCGTTGACAGTCGCCGTAGAGTCGATGGTGCATGTATACGTGCCATCAGTGTTGGCTGCGGCATTCATGTAAGCGCTTGGAACAAAGATTCCCATCTGCTCATAACTCGTGTCGGCAGGACTTGAGCAATAATAGAGTCCAACGATGTAGTAGACATTTGCGCTGGAGTTGTATTGCCATTTGTCGTTGATAGCTGTCTCAAAGGCATAGGTCTTCGATGCACCTGAAGAGCCTCCGCCACCAGGTTGTGCGTAAACACCTCTCGACATTAGCAATACTACGAGACCAAATACTACTCTCTTCATAAATCCATCCCCAAATGAGTACTTACGGCATCAAGTATCTTGTTCTCTGCAATATCCAATGAATCCACGGACGTTTGCATCAGAGGACGACCACAGCGCACCTGACCTGGCGGATTGCATGGCCAATTTCCCCACCTCTATGGTGCATAAATGAGGAAAGGAAGTTGTCAAGAGGCTGCAAAATCGATGTTAAGATTGTTGGGTCGACAAGCCGCAGGGTGAACATTCACATGGTTCTCCCCCCTCCCGCATTCCACGGCCGATCCGGATCGAGAGAGAGAATGTTCAGGCTGAAGAGCTCGTGTATGAACATTGGATCGACGCCTGCTATGCGTGCCGCCTTCGCGAAGAACCCGCTCACCCTCGGCCGGAGAATGGTGCAGCCCTTGACACAGCTGTTCCTTGTCACTCCGTACTGCAGGGAGTTTCCCAGCTGTCCTGGTTTCAACCCGATATGCAAAGCCCCTCCCTGATCTCTCAGAAAGGGGCCTGCCGAATGCCCTGTGTCAGCACAAGTGCTGGGGGAATATACCTCGGCTCACAAAGATAGTCAACGGATCAAGAGGAGCTTGCGCGTCTCCACGAACGAGCCGGCCTGCAGACGATAGAAGTAAACTCCGCTGGCGAGATTGTGGGCGTCGAATTGGACGGAGTGATAGCCGGCTTCGATGTCACCGTTTACCAGCTCGGCGACTTTTTGGCCGAGGGTGTTGTAGACGGTGAGAAGAACATGAGCACGATGGGGGATGCCGTAGCGGATCGTTGTCGTTGGGTTGAACGGGTTCGGATTTTTATGAGGAGGCGAATGCTCTTTAGGAAGTCCCGGGCCTCCTTCTGCCGATAAGAAGGTACTCGACGTCCTGAAGTTTGCGTGTCGGACGATCATTTCGAGATGGATCCTCACCATCATCCTGCCGAGCGTTTTGAGTTGTCTGCCCTTCCCTTATCGACGCCCGTCTTTGTTCGAACTCTTGCTTTTGAGCCCTTGATTGGATAGTCTTAAGGCCTCCCTCTGCCCTCTTTGCACTCTTCAGTTGAGGCTGTTGCGATGGCGTTGGTTGAAGCGAGATTGGTCCGTCAACGTGTGATCGACCTCCGGAGTGAGCTCTTTCCCCCCTCGTTACTCGCTGACGCGAACCGACTCTGCACATTCTATCCAGGCAGGGTCTGGTTTCGGATGATTTGCAGGGGGAACAACCTCTGGCAATCGAAGCAATCCACCGACTCTGTACCGATCCGAAACCGAAGACCCACGACGCCTTTCGCCGCACGATGACCAAACGGACGCTCCTGGCTGTCGTTCTTCGTTTCCAATTCTTCCTGGAATACCTGGAATCGCAAGGCAAAAAAAAAACTTTCAAGCTGCCCGATGATCTATCGCTCATCCTCCGCTACGGGCTCCTGTATTTGTGGGATGAAGGTGAACGACTCCTTAAGCGGAGAAATTGAAGGCTCGTAATCTATGATGAGGCTCAAGTCGAATCACATTCAATCTTGGGTGAGGCTCGTCGATTTTCTGGAGGGCGGGGAATTCACTGAGGATGACTGGCTAGAGTTCGTGAAGACTATCAGTGCACGATTGCATATCGGACTCGTTTGGGATGCACTTGATAATCAGGAGCGCACTGTCGTTTCGCGAGCAGACGAGAGATTTGTGAAGCTCGCCGGCACGGCACTTCGGAAAGCCGGGCTCTTGGATAAATACCTTCATGTCGGGAAGAAATTGCCGGCAGATCAATGGTGGTGGCACATTTCCGAATGATCTGCTTTGTCCCGTCGATTGCTACCCGCATTGAGTCCGGAGGCTGGCCGATTTCGATGTGCACCACAAAAGCATTCCTTAACCTCGCCGCTAGAACCGACCGTCTGTCACCCACCTTCCGTGCCCCTGTCTTACACCTCCAGCCTTCCGAACCGACCAGGAGGGATACGCAGAGCAAGACCACCGCTCTATTGGCGAGGGATATACCGGCCATAAGGACGAGATATGTTCTCATGACCATGATCTTCGAAAATCACGGCGCCGGAACGGAGACACATTCGAGTGGCACTGTGTAGTGATCTGACAGGGGTCAGGCTTCAGTTGAGTGTTCAACCACGAATCATCGCCGATTCCACTGCCACCTGACGCCTGAAGCCCGACCCCTAGATGTTGTTATGACTTGGCGATGTCGAATCTGTCAAGGTTCATGACCTTGTTCCACGCTGCAACGAAGTCCTGAAGAAATTTTACTTCAGAATCCTTGCACGCGTAGACTTCTGCCAGCGCTCGGAGCTGAGCGTTCGAACCGAAGATCAAGTCGACCCGTGTGGCAGTCCACTTC
>DATJPR010000203.1:0-6356 GCA_035506295.1 Bacteroidota bacterium
GAGAGATCCGATCGAATCATACGAACAAAAGCTTGTCGAGTCAGGACTGCTCACCGCCTCGCGCAAAGAGGAGATCAAGGATGAGGTTATGCACTCCATCGAAAAGGCAGTGAAGGAAGCCGAAAAGGAGCCGTTCCCGGACGGGGAAGAGGCGGGGGAGGGCGTGTATGCCCTTTGAACTCACCCCCTGCCCCCTCTCCCGCCAGAAAGATGGCGGGTCTTCGACTTATGAAGAGAGGGGGAGGATCGCAACCTCGGGTTCACATTCCCCCTTCTCTTTCCAAGAGAAGGGGGGAGGGGGATGAGTTCGGCATGATGACCTACATCGACGCCATTTCCCGCGGCATGTGGGAAGAGATGGAGCGAGACGAATCGGTCTTTCTGATCGGCGAGGACATCGGGGCGTACGGTGGCGCGTTCAAGGCGACCAGAGGATTTCTGGAGAAGTTTGGCGAGGACCGCGTCATCGATAGTCCGCTATCGGAAGCCGCCATCCTCGGCGCCGCAACGGGCGCAGCGTTGGTGGGGATGAGGCCGATCGCCGAGATGCAATTTGCGGATTTCGTGACGTGCGGCTTCAATCAGCTCGTCACCAACGCATCGAAGATCCACTATCGCTGGCATCTTCCTGTACCGATGGTGGTACGGCTGCCCAGCGGCGGCAATATCCACGGCGGTCCGTATCACTCAGCGAATCCTGAAGGATGGTTCATGAACGTCCCGGGATTGAAGATCGTTGCGCCATCGACCCCCGCGGACGCGAAGGGGTTGATGAAGTCGGCGGTACGCGATAATAATCCCGTTCTCTATCTGGAGTATAAGTACCTGTATCGGCGCGCCAAGGGGGATGTTCCTGACGGCGATGTGATCGTGCCGATAGGGCGGGGAGAGACACGACGTGATGGCGATGCTGCGGTCGTGCTGACGTACGGTCCGACGGTTCCACTTTCGGTGGAAGCCGCTGATGAACTCGCGCGCGACACAGGCGTTGAAGTCCGTGTGGTGGACCTCCGCTCGCTCCAGCCACTGGACCGCGAACTGATTGTCCAGAGTGTTCGCGAGACGGGAAAGGTGCTGATCGTGCACGAAGCGTCGCTGACGGGAGGATTCGGAGGGGAAATTGCCGCGATTGTCGCCGGCGATGCGTTTGAATACCTCGACGCGCCGGTCCGGAGACTCGGTTCGCTCGATGCTCCGGTTCCGTTTGCACCGACGCTCGAGGAAGCATACCTCCCGGGCAAACAGCGCATCCAGGACGCGCTGAAACAGTTGTTGAAGTATTGACGCCAAGAACCAAATTTGCTGGAAGGGGAGGTAGTGGGGATAGCTGGAAGCTTTCTTCCTACTTCCAACGTCCTCCTTCCTACTCTTGGCACTCCAGACTCTCATTGGAATAACACAGGCAAGCCATGGCTCGCATCGAAGTTGTCATGCCTCAAATGGGCGAGAGCATCGCCGAGGGAACGATTGTGAAGTGGCACAAGCGGATCGGCGAGTCGGTAAAGAAAGATGAGACGCTGCTGGAGATCAGCACGGACAAGGTCGATTCCGAGATTCCATCTCCTGCTGCCGGAGTTCTCGTGGAGATTATCGCCAAGGAAAACGAGACCGTGCCGGTGCACGCCGTCATCGCGTATCTTGAGTCCAACGGCGCGTCTCCCGCGCCACCACCGGAAGAGCCTCAGAAACAGAAGGCTGCTCCACAGATTCCTGTGGAGGCAAAGTCGCCCTCGCCGGCGCCGGCCACGACTAAACCTTCCGAAGCGAAGGGGAGTCGGTTTTACTCGCCGTTGGTGATGACGATTGCCCGGGCCGAGAACGTATCCATGACGGAACTCGAGCAGATGCCCGGGACCGGTGAAGGGGGACGTGTTTCGAAGAATGACATTCTCTCATGGATTCAGGCAAAAAAGACGGGTCGCGTCGCTCCTCAACCGGTACCGTCCCAGCAACCGCCGACAAGTCCGTTGGACCAGCTCAGGCCTGCCGACGACGCGGAGCTCCGCAAGAAATATCCTTCGCCGGAATTCGATGTGCTGCAGATGAGCAACGTCATGCACCGTATGGCGGAGCACATGGTGGAGTCGGTGCATACGTCGCCACACGTCTATGCCGTTCACGAAGTGGATATGTCCGGGGTTGTACGGCACCGCGCCCAGCACGCGGAGGAATTTCTCCGGCGGGAAGGATTCAAGTTGACCTACACCCCGTACGTCGTCGCCGCTGTCGTGGGAGCGCTGAAGAAATTCCCGATCGTCAACAGCTCCGTCGAAGGCGGGAAGATCATCAGGAAGAATTTCATTAATATTGGTATTGCTGTCGCATCGGAAAGCGGTTTGCTCGTTCCGGTCATCAAGCACGCCGAAGAGAAGAACTTCCTTGGATTGGCGAGGGCGGTCAACGACCTCGCCCAGCGAACTCGGGCGAAGAAACTCCAGCCGGAGGAAGTGCAGGGAGGGACCTTCAGCATCACGAACTACGGCGTGTTTGGCACCCTGATCGGGACGCCGCTTATCAACCAACCGCAGGTGGCGATTCTCGGCACCGGCGTGATCACCAAGCGAGTCGTGGTCGTTGACGACATGCTCGCCATACGGTCGATGGCATTCTTTACGGTCTCCTTCGATCATCGGATCATCGACGGCGCGACCGGCGGGAAGTTCCTCGCGGAGATCGTCGGCACGCTCGAACATTTCGATGCGGAGACCGGCATAGGGCTATAATGGGATGGCGTATGGAGAGGCTGGACAAGGAAGATATGAGTGATTCCGTAGATGAAACGCAAGCATCACCCGTGATGCACGCCGCTAGGCCGTCGTGGTTGAAGGTGAAGGTCCCGCTGGGCGAGAATTTCTCGCGGCTCAAGGGATTGATGGAGGCGAAGCACCTCCACACCGTGTGTGAAGAGGCGCGTTGTCCGAACGTCAGCGAATGCTGGAACGCCGGCACCGCGACGTTCATGATCCTCGGCGATGTGTGTACGCGCTCCTGCGGTTTCTGCGCGGTGAAGACGGGACGACCCGAAGGTCTTGATCTCGAAGAACCGCTGCGGGTGGCTGATGCCGTTCGTTCCATGGGGGTACGCTATGCCGTGGTCACCTCGGTGAACCGCGACGAACTTCCCGACGGTGGCGCGGCGGTATTTGCAGACACTATTAGGGAAATCCGCAAAGTCAATCCTTCCACCACTGTCGAAGTCCTGATCCCTGATTTTCGCGGAGTTGAGTGGGCGCTGGACATCGTCATCGCGGCGAAGCCGGATGTCCTGAACCACAATGTGGAGACGGTCCCCAGGCTCTATGCGACAGTCCGTCCGCAAGCAAGGTATGAGCGGAGTCTCGAGCTGCTCGACCGCGCGAAGAGGAAGGGGATGATGACGAAGACGGGAATTATGGTCGGTCTCGGCGAGCGCGAAGAGGAAGTGCACGACGTGATGCGTGATGTGCGTGGTGTGTCGTGCGATATCTTCACGATTGGACAGTACCTCCAGCCGACCAAACAACACGTGCCTGTCGACCGGTACGTTCATCCCGAAGAATTTGTCCGCTACAGGCAATTCGGAGGAGAGATCGGTTTGCCGCGGGTAGAATCGGGGCCGCTCGTCAGGAGCTCATACCATGCGGAGGATTGGCAAAGAGTAGGTAGTAAGACGTAGGAAGTAGGATGAAAAATGAAGCTGACGTAGTAAGCCGTATGCAGTAGGGGGTACGCAGAAAGATCGTATCCCCTCCCGCCGATTCACTGTCTACTGTCCGCTGTCGGCTGTCTGCTGATGTTCCGTCTCAAAATCCCTCGCGTTTTCCGGCTAGACCCCACCTCGAAAGAACCTTCCCACGAATCCGGATGTTTTGAGTGGCACAAGTCTAGTTTCTCTTCTTGTGTGCTCAGAGCCATGGGAGAAGTCGGAACAGCGCAGATTCGCGAGATCGTGGACCAGGTCTACCGTGCCGAATCCCGCCGCATTCTTGCCACACTGATTCGCCTTCTTGGAGACTTCGATCTCGCAGAGGAAGCGATGCACGAGGCCTTCGCGGCCGCGATGGAGCAGTGGCAGGCGGACGGCGTCCCCTCCAACCCGCGAACGTGGCTGATCTCTGCCGGTCGGTTTAAGGGGATCGACACGATGCGGCGACGGTCCCGGTTCGAGGGCTCGGCTCCCGAAGTCATCGAGAATGCGGAGGGCGAACGAATCGATCCCGCAGAGATGATCGACAAAGGGATCGAAGACGACGAGCTCCGGCTGATCTTCACCTGCTGCCATCCTGCCCTCTCGGCGGATGCTCGCGCGGCCCTGACGCTCCGCGAGGTCTGTGGCCTGACCACGGAAGAAATCGCCCATGCGTTTCTCACAAAACCATCGGCGATCGCGCAGCGTATCGTCCGGGCGAAAGCAAAAATCCGTGATGCGAACATCCCGTATCAGGTCCCGGCTGCACGGGATCTTCCGGACCGCCTGGATACCGTCCTCCATGTCGTCTATCTGGTTTTCAACGAAGGATATTCCGCCAGCTTCGGTGATGCGCTCACCCGTGCCGATCTTTCGGGAGAAGCCATTCGTCTTGGCCGGGTTCTTCTTGATCTTCTTCCGGAGCCGGACGTCATGGGTCTTCTCTCCCTGATGTTGCTCCAGGAATCCCATCGCCCTGCCCGCTCCTCGGACACGGGCGACCTCGTCCTCCTCGAGCATCAAGACCGGGATCTGTGGAACCGGGACATGATCGCCGAGGGCGTCGCGCTCGTGGAACGGGCGTTCTCGACGCGTCGCGTCGGCCCGTATACGCTGCAGGCCGCCATCGCCGCGATGCACGCCGAGTCGCGATCATCCGAAGAAACGGATTGGGCCGAGATTGTCGCCCTGTACGATCTTCTGCTGCGCGCGGAGCCTTCTCCCGTCGTCGAGCTCAACCGCGCTGTCGCCGTTGCCATGCGCGATGGACCGGATGCCGGCCTCAATCTCATTGAGGCGATCCTCTCGCGCGGCGAGCTCGCAGAGTATCATCTCGCGCATTCCGCCCGTGCGGACCTTTGCAGGAGGCTGGGGAAATTGGACGATGCCCGGGCCTCATACCGGAAAGCGTTGGCGTTGACTCAGCAAGGGCCGGAACGCAGGTTCCTTGAACGACGGCTCAGTGAAATCACATGAACGACGATTGTCGAAATTGTGCTTCCCAGATCGACCACATGACAGCCCGTCCGAAGGAGGCCGCATGAAATACGTGTGTCTTGTCTATGGAGAGGAAAGCCAGATCGGCGCCATGGCCGATGACGACTGCATGTCCTTCGATGCGGGGCTGCGGGCGGAAGGAGTCTGCCTCTCCTCCGAAGCCCTGCAGCCTGTCCGAACGTCCACGACCGTTCGCGTCCGGAATGGGAGAGTCGCCATCACCGACGGACCGTTTGCAGAGACAAAAGAGCAACTGGCAGGATTCTATCTCATCGATGCGCGGGACCTCGATCACGCGCTTGAGATAGCGGCGAGCATACCGCCGGCCGAGGTGGGTTGCATCGAAGTGCGGCCGGTGAGAGAACTCGTCAGCACGACGGGGAAAAAGCACGTGGTTGCCGACGTCCAGGGGCGGAAGTGACGCCGTTCGCGAGCGAGAACCTTCGCTGGAACACGGGTGTTATTCAATCGAATGTAGGTCGGGTCGCCGACCCGACCAATTCGAAATTGTCAAGGGGACGGTTCTGGCGAACCGTCCTACATCTGAATTCTTAGGTGGACGACGATGTCGAACGCAGATGTTGGCCGCGAACTTCGATCCAGGATCCTGGCACTCGAGGGCGTGACGGAGCGCCTCACAGGTGACATTCATGAAGACGCGTTCTATGTGGGGAAGCGAATGTTTATGCACATCCACGGATCGGGCCACTGCGATATTCGTCTTCCCAGGGACGTGCAGGCCCGCGTCCTCGCAGAAGGAAGGGCGCTTCCGCATCGTTGGGCTCCCGGGGCTGGATATGTGACGTATGTCGTGAAGAATGAAGCCGATCTCGAACCGGCGATGGAACTTGTCCGCCTCTCGTATGAGTTTTTCTCTCATCCTCTCCACTCTGCCGCATAGGCGCCATGCGCCGACTGCCCGGAGATGCCCGGGTAGGCTTTCCCTTGTTGCCGTCATTCTTCGTGTTCACGGGTGCAGGTTTTTCGCTCTTCACCGTTCGCGATTGTCGATCCGGCGCTCTTTCGAACGACTACAGGGTGAGCAAGAATCGACCAAGAACAACACTTTGCAAGGAGACACGCGATGCGATTCATGATGCTGATGATCCCGCAGGTTTACCAGGGCCCGAACGGCAAGGATCCGGGGCCGAACTTCGCACCACCCGCTGATATGGTGGCCAAGATGACCAAG
>DATJPR010000204.1:0-9240 GCA_035506295.1 Bacteroidota bacterium
TCTCCCTTGCGTTCGGCGTACAGCCGCGGCTGGACGATCCATCGGTACACGCTGTCGTAGGGCTGCCGTGCCCGATGAATTTTCACCGGGATGATCTTTGCGTCAGGATCCCGGTAATCGCCGTGCAGATCGTTAAGATGGACCGGCGTTGATGTCACCGTATCTCCGAGCAGATAGTGTGACGCTGTACCGTTCGACCAGACGTAGTCCGGTTTCAGATTGCTGCCCCACGTGAACGTGCCTTTGATCGACATGTAGATTTCATTCCCGGACGAATCTTCCTCGTCGAACGGTTCGCTGTTCTTCAGACGGCCCGCCGTCGACCAATCCCACGTGAGCTTGGTCGCATGGACTTTTGCATAGATGGGGATGTGGCACGTCTGGCATGCGACTTTGTACGTGTGCTCATTGAGCACATCGTCATTGTGCGGCATCGTGCCGTGGCAGTCTTCGCACATGACGCGGTTCCGGTTCATGGAGGAAAGGGCGTACGACTTCCCTTTCATCTGATGCTTCACCGCCGTGTGACATGCCGGGCATTGCATGTTCACGCCGTCCGTCCCCATGTGGACGTCCACAGACCGCGGTGCGTCGAAGAGCGCGGCTTCAAGATCACCATGCTTCACGTTGTTGCCGCCGCCGCCGAAGAAGTGGCAGGTGCCGCAATCTGTTCGCGTGGGATCGCCGACATGCTGGGCCACGTAGGAGAGGTTGACCGACGTGTCGGGATACCCGGCCATCCCCGAGCCTTTGACATAGGTATTGCTGTTGTCATGGCATGCAAGGCAATCGACATTCAGGGAATCGGCAAAGTCGAATTTGCTCTCATCCCCCCATCCATACCCGATGTGGCACTTGTTGCAGCTCTGATGCGAGCCGGTCGTGCCGATGCAGAAATTGTTGAGAATGTTCTTTTTGCCGACGTAGCGGATTCCCCTGCCGGGGATGTACTCTTCACGCTCCCAATTCCAGTGCGAAGAGCGCATGACTTCCGCGTGCCGGCCATTGTGACATCCGATGCACGCGGCCGTAACTTCCTGCGCGCGTTTGAATTTCCGTTGCAGCTGGGGAAATTTCGTGTGATCCACGGAAGGGGTCTTCTTCTCCACGTACTCCGCGCGCAGTTTTTCGGTCTGTGGCACTTCCTGCTCGTTCTTCCTCAGGGCGAAGAAGACGGAGCCGACGAGCGCAGCGACGATGAGAAGGCTGACGATGATGCGTTTCATGCTTGTGCGAAGTTAGTGTTGATGAGAGGGCTCTGATACATGCGTGTCTGTGACGGTCGTGATGAGTTGCTTGATCCCGGAGCAGGAAGTCGACAGCCTGTAGACATCACAAGCCCGGCAATCCCTGCCTGAACAGGCGTTTCCATCGTGGGTATATGTCCAGCAACCTCCGTCGTGTTCCCGGAAGGCCGGACAATTCGCTTTCTCCGCATCCGAGCAGCGAATGATCGACCAGCAAGGGACGAGAGACTGCATTCGCCGGATCCCTGCAATGGTCATCTGCTCGTGGGTAATCGCTTGACGGATGCATTCCAGTCTGTCGATATCCGACTCGGAATATCGCCTCTGGCCGCCGCTGGATTTCCTGGGAAGAATCAAGCCTGATGATTCATAGGATCTCAGTGTCTGAACCGAGACCCCGAGTTTACGGGCTACACTGCCGATGGAGTAGATCGGAAGGTCGGGATTGGATAGTTGTCGGCTAGGAGGCTGCATGGAAACCTACATTCATGACTAGCAGCTTTCATGCCATCCGCTCTCGTCAGGTTTTGGGCTTGATTTTTCAATTTCTCTTCCGTCTTTTGCATTTGCGGGGATCAAAGTTCTCATTCTTGTGAAAATTGGTCGAAAAGAGATTCATTAGGTCACCTTTTCTTCCTCCTCACATTCACAGCTTGACCAATGCACGTCGACCCACGCCATCCCTTTCTTACGAGTCTCTCAGCACAGGAACGAAGGATCATTGGACGGATATCTTCTCCGCACGATGTCCAGGAACTGTTGGATGGATTTGTCTACAGTTCTGATTCCTGGTATCGTTCACCCTGGAGGGTACTACGGGATCGGAAAGCGCATTGCTATGACGGCGCGGTGTTCGCCGCAGCGCTTCTGAGTCTTCTCGGTCATCCCCCTCTCATCGTCAATATGTTTCCGAACAGCAGGGATGATGAACATCTTGTGGCGCCGTTCCGGAATCGCGGAGTGTGGGGTGCGGTGGGGAAATCCAACTTTGTCGGCCTGCGCTATCGCGAGCCGATCCATCGAACGTTGCGGGAGTTGATGATCTCGTACTTCGAGCAGTTTTACAACGTGGCGGGCGAAAAGACTCTGCGTTCCTACACTCGCCCGCTCACGATCTCCATCAGGAAGTTCGGCATGTGGGTTTCTGATGACGACGCCATGGAACGGATCGCGGACACGCTCAACACCATGCGCCGATACCCCGTGGTCACGCCGCCCATGGTTCGCACTCTCACCAAAGTCGATCCTCGTTCATATGAAGCGGGACTCCAGGGATCTGTCCCTGAAGGATTGTTCAAGCTCAGTCCTTCCCGGACGATCGCAAGAAGGCGTCGATAGTCCGGATGAACATCGTAGGCTGGTCCACGAACGTCATGTGGCCGCTCTTCGGAAAAACCGTGAGCTCCGATCCGGCGATCTCGCTGTGCATTTGCCTCGCGAGCGACGGGTCGCATTCGTCGTGGTCGCCGACCGTGATGAGTGTTGGGACTTTGAGCGAAGGCAGTGCTGCATCGTTTTCGATCGACGAGAGATTCCCATCGATCACGAACTCCCCGTGCGATCCCCACATTTCCCGATAGAGGTCCCAGCTCATGACGCCGCTTGCCTCCGGACTATAGTTGGGATCGGGATGGTTCTGGTAGAGGTACGGAAAATATCCGTCCCCCCAGGCTGCATCCATATAGGCCGCCGTGTACCGATTCTGCTCATACTCTTTCCCCTTGCCATACAGCCCTGATGCTTCCATAGCGTCGATGCGATCGCGGAGTTCCTTCGGCATTTTCTCTTTCATCGCAATGAAGACCTTGTTCATTTTCGACGTGCTCTGGAACGTACTGCACAAGACCAGATGGCGGAGATGCGACTGGTATTTCAGCGCATACCCCTGCGCGAGGACCCCGCCGCATGAATGGCCGAGCATGTCGACGTCACCCAGGCCGAGCGCCACCCGGACGGCCTCGACGTCTTCGACCATCGCATCGTTGGTGTACCCCTTCGGATCTTCGAGTTTCTCCGACCGCCCGGATCCCCGTTCATCGATGAACACGAGCCGGTGATTTCTTGCCAGCGGCAACAGGTACGGGAGAAAGTAGTCATGAGAGGCCCCTGGCCCGCCATGAAGAATGATCAGCGGATCACCATGCCCGATAATGGAATAATAGATCAGAACGCCGTTTGCGTCGACAAACCCATTCTGCTCCGGATAGACCTTGGGCGATTCCGGGGCCGGACTGCCGGGCCGGGCGCACGACGCAAGGACGATGGCAGTCAGGAGAATCGCCCACAGGTGAGCGAACAATCGGGTCATGGGTACCTCCGTGAATTGTTGGGAACGCGACAATGTAGGAAGGGAAACGGGAAGAGTGCAAGAGAGACGGAAACACTGCGGGCATCTCCCGCGCACGGACGGCGTTCATGCGCGGGTGTGAACCCCCGGCTAGACAGTAATAACAAGCTGGTTGTTGGCAACCTGCGAAGCGAATTTCTGTAATGGCGCGGTCGCCGGACCGTGGATCACTCCGCCGTTCAGGTCGAATTCCGAGCCGTGGCAGGGGCAGCTGAAGATCCCTGCGCTGAACCCGTTGACAATGCACCCCTGGTGTGTGCAGATCCCGCTGAGCACCGAAAATGTGCTCGTTGCCGTGTGAGCGACGAGAAGATACCCGTTGCTGTACTGGATGAGCGCCGCGCTCCCGACCGCGGCGATCGGCGAGCCGGAGGCTGTCGAGATCGTTATCGTATTGTTGGTCACCGTCCCCTGAATCGTGGGCAACGTCGGCACGTCGCCGGGGTTGTTCCCGCTCCCACCGCAAGCGGCCAGGATACTGCTCAGGACGCCGCTGAATGCGACGACTGCGCCCGTTTGCGCAGCACGCACAAAGAACTCCCTCCGTGTTTGCAGCCCTATGTCCATGATGTTTCCCCCCTAATGACCTGGTTGCATGAAGACCATGTCGAACGAGATATGCAGCGTGTCCTCCACCGGAATCAACAGGATCGACGGCCGCTCGATGCCGTACGCCGTGAGGCTGACCTCCGTTTTTCCTTCGACATCGAGTTTCCCTCCATTGGCGGTGACCGTTGCCGGGAAGGCGATCGGCCGCGTCTGACCATGAAAGGTCAGATTCCCCTGGACCTGGAGATTCCCCCCCGAGCCGGAGATGGCGCTGCTTGTGAAGGACACGACAGGGAAGGTGAGCGCATCCAGGACTTCCATGGCGTGGGAGTCGCGACTGCTGTTCCCGCTGTCGAAGGATGACACTTCGGCTTCGAATGATGCTGACCGCACCGTACGGGTCGCATCATCGTAATCCATGGTGCACATCAAATCCTTCGACACACCTTCCACGTGGTGAAGCGGGTGAATGAGGAGATACTTAAGATACGAATCTCCCTTGACGGCGGTAAGGTGCTCCGGCGCGCCGGCAAACAGCGTCGGAGCAAAGAGAATGAGCACCGGGAAGAGCCGGAGAAACCCGCTGTTCTCGAGTGGCAAGGTTCGCCTATTCTGACATGAGACGGACGCGTAAAGAGAGACTGACGCTCTCCGGGCCGGACCCTCGATTTTCGCCTCGCTCTCCCCCGCCGCGACCACCGAGGCCACCTCTCCTCCCACCGCCTCTCATCCCCCCACCACGACGGCCTTCTTCTCCGCCTGGCTCATCGGATTCAGATTCTGACTTCGATCCGACGCGTTCTGCCCGCCCCTTCGCGGTCCCGATCTGCAGGGACAGCTTCCTGTCCAAAACCCTCGCGAGACCAAAACCGGTGCTTGTAAGCTTTCTCGGCATTTTCATTTCAAAGACGGCGGCCCCTCCTGAATCGCGGAGGGCGACTTTCAGACCGTATTCACGTTCAGAGCTGACAGAGGGGACCTCCATGGCGACGACGTTTCCTTTGTGAAGGACCTCGATCTCGCTCGGCGCCATGGGATGAAAGAGTTCTTCTTCGTTCCCTCCGCCGGGAGGCAATCGCCGACCGCCATAGTGGATCCCCACGATGCTCGAGTCTCCAGAACCCGGATCGAACCAGATGGTCACCCCACCCCGCATCATACCTCGCGACGTTGCGGGGTCGAGGCCTTCAAGGCAAACGTACACGTTCGCACTGTCGTCCTGCACGCCTGCAAGAAGTCCCTGATCTTTGAAGATATACAGCTTTCCTTCCCACTCGTCGGCCTTCCCGTCGATCTGCATATTAGGACTCACGGCGTCGCTCGACATCTCCTTGGTGGAGGAGCATCCCGCCAGCGCGGCTGCGACAAACACGACGAGGAGGTACGTTCGGAGGTACGTGTGCGTAGTCATCGGGAATCCATCGGTCGTTCGAGGTTCGTTGGAGAGCATCTTGTGTTCGACCCTGCACCCCCGATCGTGGTTTAATCGCACGGACAGAAACCTCTGCCTCACCTCTACACTTGAGCGAGCAGCAGGAGAACAGCGCCCAGAAGAGCCAGGTTCTTCGTAAAATTCACCCGCTCGCCCATCCTCCCCATCGGGTCGGAGATCTTCCAGAATGCGTGCATCAGAAATGTCACCGGAATCAGAAAGACCAAGAGCGCGAGCAAGCCGATCACAAGAAATTGCTGCAATAGGACAGCCACACCGCCGATCAGCAAGAGCACACCGGTAACAACGACTGCAGTCGAAGCCATCGGTACGCCTTTGGATTGCGTGTACATCGCCATCTGTTTGACATGCAGGAAATGATGGATCCCGCTATAGACGAAATAGCCTCCGAATAAGATTCTTCCCAGGTACTCAAGGATGGTTTGCATGGTTTTCTCCCTTGTCCTTCTTCCCTCTCCACCCCTGACAACACGATGTTGCTGGTTGAAGTTCCAATAGTTCAAGTTTCAACTACCATACTTGCGTCCGTGACCTTGCTTTTCGAGAGAAGAAAATCGTTCTTTCTGTTACGGACCAAGCGTCAGAACCCTGGCTGACCCCAGTTCTTCCAACCCACTACCTACTGTGACCATCCTCCACCGAGTCCTTCTCTTTACTGTGCTCCTGTTCGTGTCGCTTCTCGGAGCCAGAGGACAATCCGACCCTTCCACCCCACAGGCGCAGCCTGCGGCCGATATCCGGGGAATCGTGTCGGACAGCGCGAGCGGTGATCGTATCCCCGGAGTAAACCTCCAGATCAAGGGAACGAAGAGGGGCGCCACGACCAACACCAACGGTTTCTATCTGATCACGAGCGTCGCGCCGGGCGACTATGATCTTGTCGTCAGTGCCGTGGGCTACGAGCGGAAAACGATCCACTTTGGACTCCACGGCGAAGAGCCCTTGACACTCAATGTGAAGCTCGGCGTCCGAGTGATCCAAACCGGGGAGATCGTCGTGCAATCCGCCGGCGTCGCTTCGCTGGCGGAAAAAAGCGCGAGCGTTCACGTTGTGACACCGTCGGAACTGCAGACGGTGCCCGCGGTGGCGCAGAACGATTTGCTCCGATCGATCCAGATGCTGCCGGGCATCACGTCCACATCCGACGTCAGCGCCAAATTCTTTGTCCGAGGAGGCGCGGGCGACCAGAACCTCATCCTGCTCGACGGGATGAAGATCTACAATCCCTTTCATGCATTCGGTCTGTTTAGCATTCTCGACCCCGACCTCGTGAAGACCGCGGAAATCTACACGGGGGCCTTCCCTGCCGGGTACGGAGATCGACTGTCGTCCGTCGTGAATGTCACGACCAAAGAGGGAAACCTGTCGGGGATATCGGGAATCGCCAGCGTGAATTTTCTGTCCGGGAAGCTCGAGCTCGACGGACCATTTTCCGATGACAACAGCTGGCTGGTTAGCGGACGCTCATCGCTCTTCAGCGGAGGGATCAACAAACTCATCCCCAACCCCGCACCGACGAGCTTCTACGACCTGTTCGCCAAGGGCACGGTCGGCACCTCCACCGGGCGCATCGGTGTACGGGCATACGTCAGCGGTGACGATGTCACGCCGGCAGATCCTGCCCAGCCCGATCATTCATGGCGGAACGCGGCGATGTCGGCCGTGCTCTCCGGTCTTGCCGACAATCGAACGTATTTTGATGCCGCGATCTCTTACTCCTACGCGAAGATCACGCGTGATCCAAAGCAGGCAGCATCGGTAACGCCTGCATCGTCGCTCCTCGACGAATTCGGCATCAAAGTGGAGATGACGTCGTTTTTGGACGACCAGAACAAGATGTTCGAAGGGTTCGAGATCAATTTCCCCTCGGTCGACGATTCCCTCTACACCAACGGCATCTTTCCCAATCAGTTCAAAGACAGCGAAATCGAATGGTTCACCTGGATCCGTTATCAGGGCGCCTGGGGGCCGATCGGCATCGACGCCGGCATACATGCCGACATTCTCCTGCTCCTGGATGGCGGGCCCGTCCGGCAGGGGCTCCAACCGCGGCTCACGCTGTCCTATGGACTCGGCGGCTCCTGGGTCGTCAAGGCTTCGTACGGCGTCTTCACGCAAAATCTGATCAGCATCAGCAACGAAGACGACTTGATTTCGCTTTTCGACGCGTGGATCCTTCTCCCGAGCGAGTTGCGCCCTGAGGAAGCACGTCACTACGTTCTCGGCGTCGAAGGCAATGTGTTCCCATCGCTCGCGCTGAGCCTTCAAAGTTATTTCAAAGCATACCCGTCTCTGACACTGTACAATTCGACAAAGATCTACCCGGGCGAACCTGATTACATTAACGGGACCGGGGATGCCTATGGCGCCGAGGCTCTCACGCGCTTTAGTTCCCCGCTGGTCGACATCTACGCGAGCTATACGTATTCCTATGTGACGGTCAGTGCCAACGACATCACCTACTATCCCCGTTACGACCGCCGGCACATGGTCAAAGCGATCACGACATTTCACATGCTCCGGGGACTGGATCTCTCTCTGCGATGGGAGTACGGGAGCGGCTATCCCTTCACTCAGAATGCAGGGTACTATGATCGGCTCTCGCTCTCCGGCATCGGCACCGACCCGTTTCCGGAGGGCACGGGAACTCCGTCCAGAACGCTCGGCGACAAGAACACCGCGCGACTTCCGGCGTACCACCGCCTCGATCTCAGCCTGACCTACTCGGCATCGATCGGGGGAATCCGCGGTACGGCTGGAGTCAGCGTCATCAACATTTACGACCAGAAGAACATCCTGTATTACGATCGCGCAACCGGAAAAACGGACTACATGATACCGTTCTTCCCTACTGCATCTTTGACGATAGAATTCTAACCCATGAAGAGAACACTCTCTCGCGCGCTGCTTGTCCTCTTCGCGATCGCCGCCGGATCGTGCAACCAACCGTTCGAGCCTGACGGGCCCGTGAGCAACAAGCTTGTGGTGTACAGCATCCTCGATATGAATTCGGCGACCCAATATGTGCGGGTCGGCACGACGTATCAGACACCTCCCGGGCCGATCGTTCACGATGCAATGGTCGCCCTTTTCTACAACGGGAACATCGTCTATTTCCGCGACACGACAATCTCTCGCATGGATACTTCGGGGGCGGCAACGACGATGGATGTTTTTGTTGCCCCGCAACTGGGGATCGTTCCCGGCACAACGTACTCGCTGATCGTGTCGACCCCGCAGGGATTGCACGTGTCTGCGTCCACCACGACGCTGATCCCGCCCGTTTTTTCCCTCACCAACCCGGTCGTGCTCGACAGCTTGACGGGGGATCCGTTCACCCTGAACGTCTTCTTCAAGAGCATATCCGGTGCGGCGGTGATGCATTTCTATGTGGACTTCTATGCCTTCGTCGATGGCGGGTGG
Organism: Bacteroidota bacterium; assembly: GCA_035506295.1. Taxonomy (GTDB): domain Bacteria; phylum Bacteroidota; class Ignavibacteria; order UBA10030; family UBA6906; genus DATJPR01. Next base: position 9,020 of record DATJPR010000204.1, read on the forward strand.
GAGTTCCATCGAGCAGAGGTTCCGCTCTCGTCCTCATCTTCCGGCAACGGATCGACAACCAACGTCTATCCTACGCTGACACTTGTTCAGACGATCGGATTCGCGATTTCGGCGACCCCAATCGTGTTTGATCCGGAACAATATACGCGCCTGCGGGCGGAGGTGATTAAGCAGTATCCAGAGGCACCGATACGATGGCTTCAAGCAGAATTTGTGCTCAC